>JAHJOS010000220.1 GCA_018820005.1 Alphaproteobacteria bacterium
AGCAACGCGACCCACGACGAGGCCTTCGGCGTCGATCAGGATCCACTTCTTTTCGATCTCGCTCGGTTTTGCCGAGTAAGTGCTCATGCTTGAATTCCCTAGATTCTTGGGGTTGCCAGCTTCCGCGCAGGCGAAAACGGCGTGTTCGGTGGCTCGTATATGGCGGATTCCAGATGCCGTCAAGAGCCTAGATTTAGGCTATATAAATCAACCACTTACAGACGCGGTATTATATTACCGCAATATTCTCGATCAGCTTTCAATCCGTGCCGCGCGGCGCAGATCGGCCAGATAGGCGACGGTCACCCCTGCCAGCATGAAAGCCAATGCCTGGTGACCGACGGCCAGGGAAATAGGCACATGCATCAACAATGTGCCGATGCCCAGGGTCGCCTGCAGCAGCACCAGAAAGCCCAGGCGCGGCAGCCAGCCGTTGACGCCCGAATAGCCGCCGGCGCTGCGCTGCTGCCAGAGCATGACGCCGACATAGGCGACAATGACATAGGCGATGGTGCGGTGCACGAACTGCACGGTCAGGGCGTTTTCAAACAGGTTCTTCCACATCGGCTGCATGATACCCAGCCCGTCAGGGACCAAGGCGCCATCTATCAGTGGCCAGGTGTTGTAGCCCATGCCGGCGTCGAGACCGGCAACAAACGCCCCTGCCCCGATCTGGACAATGATCAGCACCAGCAACAGCGCCGCCCAGCCGATATTGTTGCCGCCTGACGGGTCCGAGACGCGGCCCGGCTCCAGCGAGCGCGGCACATAGACCAGGGCGATGAACAGCAGGGAGGCCGCCGTCAGATGCGCGGCGAGGCGATATTGCGACACCGAGGTGAGTTCGCTCAGCCCCGACGACACCATCCACCAGCCCAACAGGCCCTGAAAACCACCCAGAACGAAAAGGCCGAACAGCGGCAGCGCCAGCTTGGGCGTAAAGCGCTTCTGCGCCAGGAAAACCAGGAAAGGCACGATGAACAATACGCCCAGCAGTCGCCCCAGCAGGCGGTGCACATATTCCCAGAAGAAGATGACCTTGAAGTCACTCACGCTCATCCAGGAATTGTTGACCTGGTACTGCGGGATCTGCTTGTAGGCGTCGAACTCGGCAGCCCAGTCAGCGTCGCTCAGCGGCGGAATAATGCCCGAAATGGGCTTCCAGCTTGTGATGGAAAGGCCGGATTCGGTCAGCCGGGTAATGCCGCCCACCACCACCATCAGCAACACGAATGCGGCCATGGCGTAGAGCCAGATTCGAACCGGACGCAGCCGGTCATTGGCATAAAGGGTCTGGCTCAGTGCGGCGTTGTGGACGGTGGTCACGGCATTTTCCCGGTGTCAGTCAACCGAGCGGAGTGGTATGCCCCAGCAACCTTTCCCGCAATAGGCGCGATGCCGCACATGTCCCAGCGTAACCGCAAGTTGATTGGCGTCTTCCTCATTCTGGGGTCGATCATCGCCTGGCTGTCGATTTTCACATCGGTTTATCTGGCGTTTCCGCCCGGACTGCCGATCTGGGTCTTGATGCCCTATTTCGTTGTCGCTGGTGTGGGCTGGCTCTACCCGGCTATGCTGATCATCCGCTGGATGGCCAAACCCGACGCCTGATCACCGGGTAAAACGAGCCACGGCGGTAAAGATGGCGCCGCTTGCAAAAACATCGACATAGCGGCGATTCTGGAAGAAGCCGTTCAGCGAGACGCGCGGCAATTCCAATGGCGTTGCCGCGTGGTGCGCGTATAGCCCGCCCGGCCGGGTGGTGACGGCAGAGCGGAAGCCGACATCGGCCGCCAGATCGAATTCGCGCCGCCCTGCAGAAAGCGGGCCGCCGAGCGGATAGGAGAAATGGGCGGGCCGCACACCGAACTGCGACAGCAGGATTTCGGCCGATTGTTCCATTTCGTTGCGTGCCTGTTCGAGCGGCAGCTTGGCCAGTTCATAGTGATGCACCGTGTGCGCGCCGATGGTGCACAGCGGCTCATGGGCGACTATCGCCAGTTCTGTCCAGTCCATAATCAGCGCGCGGCACTGTCCGGCCAGATCGTAACCATAGGATGCAGCAAAGCTGCGCAGCAGCTCGATCCGCTCGCTCTCGGGCATGCGGCGCATCAGCCAGTACAGCTGATCAAAGGCAGTCTGCTTCTCGGGGGTTGTGCGGGTGTCGATGTAGTCGGTCTCACCACCCGAGACGATGCCGATGGCCTGCTGGCGGGCAATGATATCTTCGATCGCCTGCCACCACAGTTCTCCCACGCCATCAACGAGCGCGGTTGGGACATAGAGCGTAAACGGAGCCTCATGCTGGCGCAGGACGGGCAGCGCATAGGTCAGATTGTCCTTGTAGGCATCGTCAAAGGTCAGCACCACGAACGGGCGACCGCGCGTTGGTTCCGCCAGCCGAGCCAGCGCCTCATCGAGGCTGACGATATCAAAGCCCAGATCGCGAACCCGCTCGATCACATAGGCCAGGAAATCCGGCCGCACCTGCAGAATGGCATTGGGTGAGAATGCCGCCGGCGCCTCAGGCAAGACACGATGCAGGGTGAAGATCACCCCACGCGATGCAGAAAGAGCCCGCAGTAGCGCCGGTAGGCGTGACAGCCACAACAGCTCGAACGTCGCGCGGATGGCGGCATATTTAGGCGACATCGGCGATTCAGGCTGCGACGCGTGAATCGATCGATGCAATCTCTATGGCGCCAAACCCAGCGCCATAGAGCTCTTCGCGGGTGCTGTTGACCGCGCTCAGATCATCCTCGGCGCCTGCGATCAGAATGACGCGCCCGCCCAGGCTCTGGAACAACGGCAAGGTGGAGGCGAAGCCAATCTTGCCAGTCTTGAGCACCACGACTTCATAGATGTCGCCCAGGGCCTCGACCAGGGTCAGTGGCTTGCTCGAATGACGTGCGATCGAGCGCCCGCGCCCCCAGGGCACTTCGGCAAAGCTGCTATCGGCCGACTTATGCACGACGTCGCCAAAACTGGCCGTGTCGCTGCTCAAATCGCTCAGGCCCTGCTCATCGGTAATCTGCCCACTGCTGGCGTCGACCAGGGCAACGCTGAGGCCACGCGCCAGCGCGTCGCCAACTAGTTCTTCAGCCATCGCATCGCAATCGGCATTGGCAAAATGCGCCGCCAGAACCACCAGATGGGTTCTGCCCAGCAGCAGGTCCGACGCCAGATCGTCCTTTGATATCAGACCGGTCAATCGAGCGACCGGCGCTGCTACTGTTTCGGCGCTGCGACGGGGAGCAGTCACCGGCGGCAGTTTGCGACGCACAGCGTCGACAACACGCGACTGCTCGGGCTCAGCGTCAACCGCCCCCTGCGGCGCATGATCGGCTGCGGCCAGTTCGGCAATCACTGTTTCTTCCGGCACTTCGGACATAGACAACAGTTCTACGATCTCGTGACCCGGTGTCGCGCCGTCCGCATCAAGATCGCCGTCGCCCGCTATGGTCCGATCCTCAACCGGCAGCTCCACGTCCCAGACGTCTTCAACCTCAGGCTCAACAGACGCGAATGCAGTCGGCTCGAATTCTTCGGCAGCCTCAATCCGCCCGGCACCAGGCACGATGGCGCGACCGGAAACAAGTTCACCGAAAACGATCAGGCCAATCTGGCCCGCAACGGCAACAATGCCCACGGCCAGCAAAATCAATTGCGTCTTGGGTGACGCGGGCGCCAGTGCGGCCGCAGCAAGGCTGACCACGCGCACGTCGGGCAGAGCCGAATTGGCCTCGGTCCGCGAGAAGGCTTCATTGTAGCGCAGCAGATAGGCCTCGAGCAGGTCGCGCTGCGCCTTGGCTTCGCGCTGCAGGCTATCAAGGGTCACGCCGTCCTGGGTGGCAGTGGACGCCGTGGATTTGGCCCGCGACAGGTCTGCCTGCAGCGAGGCCTCCATGTCGACCTCGATCTGCGCCTCAGCCTCCAGGGCATCTGCGACGCGCCGCCCTTCGGCGGCAATTTGATTATCCAATTCGCCAATCTGGGCAGTCATGGCGCGCATGGTGGGATGGCTGGGCAGCAGTGTTGCTGCCTTCTGGGCCTTTTCGCCCTGCAGCCGCGCCTTCTCCTGGCTCAGATTCTGGATGACCACGGAATTGCGCACGTCGGGCACGCCTTCGATGGACTGACCGCGATCGAGCATGCTGCGGATCAGCGTGGCGCGCGATGTCGCCTGGTTGCGCCGCTCCTGCGCCGAACTGATCTGGCCGGCAATGGTCGAGAGCTGCTGGTCTGACAGGCTGGTATTATTGGCGCCGGTGAAAAGGTCGTTGTCGACCTTGTAGTTCGCCACCTTCGTTTCGGCAGCATTGACGGCGATGCGCAGACGCTCGATCTCATCAAGCAGCCAGCCGGAAGCATCTGCAGTATCGGAAAGCGACAGCTGCGCTCGCCGGGCGACGTGGGCATTGGCAACAGCATTGGCGATATCGGCAGCGCGCTGGGGATCTGTGGACCGCACCAGAACCGAAATCAAACGCGAGTCGCGCTCCTGAATGACAGTGAGTCGGCTCAGCAGGTTGTCGAGCACGGTCTCATCGATGCTGACGGGCGTCGACTTGCGACCAAGAATGCTGGAAATCATGGCGATCGGGGAAAAGCCACCGCTGCCTGCGCCGTTAAACTCTGGCACGGACCGCAGATCGAGCTGGTCGACAACCTTGAGCAGGGTGTCACGCGATTTGATCAATTCGATCTGGCTCGAAACAACGCCTGCTTCATTACCGGTGACGGTCGGCGCCTGTTCATTGGCCGACCGGGCATACACATTGCTGCGCGGCTCCACCAGGATAGAAGCCGATGATTCATAGAGCCTGGGCATGAACAACATTGCGACAAAGGCCGCAGCCAGCAGCGCCAACGTCACAAGGACAATTCGCGGCAAGCGGGTTACCACCGCACCGAGCACTGCGCTGACATCGATGCGCGCGTCCTGCGCGGCGGGCGACTCATAGGTCATTGCCATTCCCCGTTTCTTGGCCATGACTTATGGATGCATCGTAGTAAGCAAAGCGTTAAACGACTTGCATTCGGCAAGTTAATACACGCTTGCGAAGGACTTTTTTAACCACAACGGCGCCAAAGTGCAGACACGCAATGCACCACGGGCTCCCGATGCGCTGGTTACCCATTTTAACGATCGCCATGATGCTGCCTCTGGCAGCATGCGCATTGACGCCCCCGACATCGCAGTTCGTCGAGACGGCTCCGCCCTATCAGCTCGACACGGGCGATATCGTGCGGGTGACAGTGTATGGCGACGCCGAATTGACTGATACCTATCGGGTGGACGACAGCGGCGCTGTGGCCTTCCCGCTGGTGGGACCGGTTCAGGTTCGTGGCGCAACGACGAAGGCGGCCGCCGGCAGCATCGCCGCGGCCCTGGCCAATGGCTACATGCGCAATCCCGACGTGGCCGTGGAAGTGGCCGAATACCGCCCCTTCTTTATTCAGGGTGAAATCGGTAACGCCGGCCAGTTCCCCTACGTCTACGGCATGACCGTGCGGGCAGCCATCAGTGCAGCCGGCGGCTACAAGGATACGGCCGACCGCGGCAGCGCGCTGGTCTATCGCCGCCAGGCGGGTCGCATGGTGCGCCAGTCGGTGAACCTGGATTTCCCAATCTTCCCTGGCGACACCATCGTCATCGGTGAGCGCTGGTTCTGACGGAGACCACCATGGCTGCGGGCAGACTGCGCATCCTGCAAGTCATGCGGGCGCCGGTGGGTGGCCTCTTTCGCCATGTCGCCGATCTCACGCGCTGGCTCGATGCCCAGGGCCACGAGATTGGCCTGGTGGTCGACAGCCTTGCCAATGATTCCCAGACCGAGCAGTTGCTCGCTGACCTTCTGCCGCATGCCCGCCTTGGGCTGCACAGATTTGCCATGCCCCGCGTCTTGGGCCGCGGCGACCTGACCACGCCATTTGGCGTTCGCAAGCTGGCGCGTGCGCTCGATATCGACATTATCCACGGCCACGGCGCGAAGGGGGGGTTCTATGCCCGGCTGGCGCGACTGGCCGGCGGCAAAGCCAAAGCCATCTACACCCCCCATGGCGGTGTGCTGCACTTCGCCAAATCGTCACCGTCCGGCCGGGTATTCCACGTGCTGGAACGCTGGCTGATGGCCCAGACCAGTGCCATTGTCTTCGAAAGCGCCTATGCCAAGGCGACGTATTCCGCACTGATCGGCAACCCTACCTGCCCCGCGTCAATCATTCACAACGGGCTGGGAGAAGCCGAATTTATTGCTGTGCCGCCAGCTGTCGATGCCGCTGATTTCGTCTTTGTCGGCGAATTGCGCGCCCTCAAGGGCGTTCACGTGCTGATCGAAGCGCTGTCGGGCGTAAAGCGGCCCGACGGCAGTCCTGCCCGATTGGTGATGATCGGGGACGGCGATCGGCACGACGCCCTCGTCGCCCAGATCGCTGCCCTCAGCCTTGGCGCGCAGGTCACGATGGCCCATGCCCAGCCGGCGCGGCAGGGATTTGCGCGTGGCCGCATTTCCGTAGTGCCGTCCCTGGCAGAATCCCTGCCCTATATCGTGCTTGAAGCCGCCGCGGCCCAGTTGCCGGTTATTTCCACCCGCGTTGGCGGCATTGGCGAAATCTTCGGCCCGACCGCAGGCAGCCTGGTGCCCGCCAATGACCCGGTCGCGCTGCGGGCCGCGATGCAGGCGGCACTGGACAATCCCGCGCAAGCCAACACGGAGATGTTGGCCCGGCTCGCCCACGTCCAAGCGGGCTTCTCGCTGCAGAATATGGCGGGACAAATCGAGGCACTTTATCTGTCAGTGCGACCAACGACCTAGTCGTCCGCCTTCACTGAGTTTAAACGCCTTATGCAGACAATGCGGCCCAGTGAATTGGACCGGTTGATATTCCATGTTTCGCGTCGATCCCAAGCAGGCAGTACTCGAACACGTCTCCAAGCAGACCGCTGCAGGTGAGGCAGGGCGAGAACTATCGCCGGAGGCCGAGGCAATCATCGCGACGCCCGCCGAACCCATGGTGTCGGGCACTGTCGTCGTCGGCATTGCGCAGGTCGTTGAAGCCGCGTTGTTGGCGACCCTGGGCTACGGCATCTTTGCCCTGTACGTCGATATGGGGCCGACGGCCCTTTATGTGCCGGTAATCCTCGCGGCATGCCTGCTGGCCAACGTGCTGTTCAACGTCGGCCGGACCCATCGCATCGCGGCCTATCGCACGCTATTCGGCCAGATCGGTCGGGTGCTGGTCGGCTGGGGAGTCGTCATGGCAGTGCTGGGCCTCAGCATATTCTTTTTCAAGGCGGGCGACCTGTTCTCGCGCGTCTGGCTGGCCGGTTGGGCCGGTAGCGGAGCCGTCCTGCTGATCGCCTACCGGCTTGGGCTTCGTGCCTTAGTAACGAACTGGACAAACCAGGGCCGACTTCGCCGCCGTACCGTCATCGTCGGCGGCGGCAGTGATGCTGAAGCGCTCATTGACCAGGTGCGCTCCAGCGCCAGCAATGACATTGCTCTTCTCGGCCTGTTCGACGATCGCTTCGACGCGCGCTCGCCCGAGGCCG
>JAHJOS010000221.1 GCA_018820005.1 Alphaproteobacteria bacterium
CAATGGCGAGCTCTTCAGCCCCTATGATTTCTGGCAGTACTTCCGCAACACCGAAGACGCCGATGTCGAAAAATGGCTCAAGATCTTCACCCGCCTGCCGTTGAGCGAAATCGCCAAGCTGACTGCGCTGGGCGGCACCGAGATCAACGAGGCCAAAAAGGTCCTGGCCACCGAGGTCACCGCCATCGTGCACGGCCGAGCGGCCGCCACCGAAGCAGCCCACACCGCCCAGGCCACCTTTGAATCCGGCGCTATCGATCTGTCCTTGCCCACCGCCACGATCAGTCATGCCGAACTGGCCAATGGCGTTGGCATCCTCGCCGCCCTGGTCACCGCTGGCCTCGCCGCCTCCAACGGCGAAGCCCGCCGCCACATCCAGTCCGGCGCCGTGCGCGTCAATGATGCGGTGATCGAAGACGACAAGCTGGCCATTGGCGACAATGCGCTACTATCCGAAGGCGTCATCAAGCTCTCGGTTGGCAAGAAGCGCCACGCGCTGCTCAAGCCGGTCTGATATCAGCACGATCAATCGGAACGGGCGCCGGGCAACCGGCGCCTTTTTTTATGGCGCCGGCGGTCGCGCCTTCGCCCGGAACTCGAACAGCTCGCGGAACACGCCCGGCACCAGCACCGATAGCGGATTGATGCGGAACTGCGGGTTCTCCAGCGGCCCATTGACCGCAAACGTCACGCCCAGCAGTCCCTCGCCATCACGCCCCCCCAGGATGGGCCCCAGCAGTGGGATCTTCTGGAAAATGCTGTTGATGCCAAACAGCGGCACATAGGTGCCCGTCAGGTCATATTGGCGCTGGGCCGTGTAGATGAAGCCGCGCAGCGTACCGCCCACCGTCGGTCCGGTCAGGATGGCGTTGCTGATCTCCACCCGATCCGGCCGCCGCAGGAAATCAACCTGCGCGGCATCGAAATCGAGCCGATTCTGCTGGGCGACGCTGGCCAATGAATCCGAGCGATTGCCCAGCACCTCGATGACATTGGCTTCATCCACGATGGCGAAATTGCTCAGCAGCAATTGCCCAGCCTCAAGGTCCTGCGTCCCGTCCGTCGTCAGCACCAGGCTGCCCGAGCCGCCCACCAGCCGCGAATACACCCCCAGAAAGCGCAGGATCGTGCCGCCGTCATTGAAGGCCACCGACAGAGTGCGGCCATTGCTGGCCGGGTTGGTCGTGATCGACAGGCTGTTGCCGTCGCTGAATGTCGCGCTCAGATTGGCCCGGCGCATGTCGCTGCCCGCCAACAGCATGTCGAGCCCCAGGTTGAACGCGGTCGTCGCATAAAACCCTGTGGCGCGCTGCAATTGCACGTCCAGCGACAGGGTCTGCTTCAATTGCTGTGGCTCAACGCCGCCTGCGCCTTCCTCAATACTGAAAAACCGCTTCAGCACGGGTCGCAGATCAAGCTGGCTACCGCGAACCCGCACCGCATACCCGCCCTTGATCGGCGCCACGGCAACCTCTGCACTATCGCCCTGGCTCAGCGCGAACTGATTGAAATCGGCCGCCACCAACCCGTCCTTGGCATGGAAATCGAGCGAACCTTTCAGTTGCACATCACCGAACGCCAGCACGATATCGTTGAGGTTGGTCAAGTCGCCGGTCTGGCGGATTGTGGCGCTTACGCTGCCGGCCGTCCCTACCGCCTTGCTGATCCCGATATCCTTCAGGTTCAGCGACGCATCCCTAAGATCTACGCCAATCTGCAGGCTGCCGTCGCGCTGCGGCTGGGCGACAAAGCGTAGGCTGCCCCCCATAAAGGCCGAGGCGTCAAAGCCCATCTTGGCCAGCCCCGCCACATCCATGGTCGAGGCCAAACGGAACACCGGGTCCGTGCTGGGCGTGCCGCTGATTTCGAGCTGTGCGGCAATGCCATCGATATCGGCGGTGCCGCCCAGCTGATAGCCATCCTGGGACGCGCTGAACGCCAACTGCCCATCGCTGATCATCCGCTTCTCGATGGGGACCTTGCTGGCAAAATCGCTGGCATTGCCGTTGAACACATAGTCGAACCGCATTGCGGTGCCGCTCGCCTCATCGGGCAGATGCACAGTCGCCACCAGCCCGGCACTGACCGTGCCGCTGAGCGCCTTGAGATCAACCGGCAGGTCGGCAGTGGCCAGCAGACCCGGTTGCTGCTCATCGATCAGCGCCAGAATGGCGGGAATACCCCCCGTGACATCGCCCGATACCTCCACGATGGCGTCGCTCGGCACCGTGCTGTCGATGATAACGGCCGGGTTGGTGACCTTGATGTCGCCCACCGCCGTCCCCAGCGTGCCGCCACCGGCCGAAATGGTCACCTTGCTGTCGCTGATCTGCACCCGCATCTCGCCGTCCATGGCGATGGGCGCCATCTCTGGAGTGGGTCTGATCGCCACCCCCGTCCCCACCAGGTCCACGGCTATGCCGCCGGGCGGAATGGGCTTGGTTTCCCCGGCCTTGGCCAGCGATCCCACGGGGAATTTGAACGCCATCCGCGCCGATTTCACCGTACCCTGGGTGACATTGGCCACCACGAAATCCCGGCTCTCGGTGCCCATCATATAGGGCCACAGCCGCTTGATATCGTCGGCACTGACGCCTTGTCCGGCCAGCTCGACATCCACACCCAGCCCCGCCTGCAGCATGTCCAGCCGTCCCTTGGCCTCGATCACCGCGTCCCCCTTGCGGGCCACCAGCGCGTCGATACCCAGTGCCCCGTAAAGCGGCGCCGACCAGCCCGTGAAATCGAGCGAATCCAGCGGCACTTCAGGCGCGACCATGTCGTTGGGCTGCACCGCCACATCGCGCGCCTTGAGCGATATTCCCACCGTGGGGCCAAAATCGGGGTCCAGCCCCATGGCGAACACGCCCGACAGCCTTGCCGAGCTGGCCCCGATCTGCAGCGTTGATTCCTCGAGCGTGAACTGGCCTGCCTTGGGCGCCCAGTTGATATCCATGATCGAGCTGGCGATGGGGAAATAGGCGTCCTCAAGCCGCAGGTCGAGCCCGGTCAGATCGACCTTGAACCGCCCATCGACCAAGCTGCCACTCGAACGGGCGAAATTGACGTCGATGGACAGCGCCCCTGCGCCGCGCAGCGCCGCCATGCTGCTTGGATCGTCGATGAACGGCAGGAAGGCCGCAAAGTCGATATTGGTGACATCGGCTTCCAGCCGCACGGCCCCCGACTTGTCCACCGTGCGCGATATCCCGCCGGCCATGGCGCGCCCCCCCAGCGTTGCCGAAAAGCTGCCATGGGTATCGCGCAGATTGGCGCTCGGGCCGATATCGAGATCAATATTTTCGAACCGCCTGAACAGCCCATAGACACTGTCGGACATACCGATCACGCCGTCGCGCACCCTCAGGCGCGAAAACCGTCCCTGGGCGGTCTGTTCCACCAGATTGGCGATGCCCTGTTCGGTCGCCTCAAGATTGTAGATCAGCCAGTCATTGTCCGATCGCATCGGCGCACTCTGGTCGATCTTGCTCAGATCGATGCCGCCCGATCCGATGTCAACAGCCGGAAAGGCATCTGCGCCCTCCTGTACCCGCACCGTTGGTGTGCCCCCAGCGGGGTCCTCGACCAGCTCGAAGCTGGTCAGGCGCGGGCCGAACAGATCCTGCACCATCTGGATATGCGGTCTGACCACGGTAACGGTCGCGCCGGGCTGTCCGAAAATCGCCCGGGCCGGTGAAAAGCCGATCTCCAGCGCGGCCATCGAGACCCGGGCGCCGCTCTTGCTGTCGGTGTACAACACCGGTGCGAACTGGATAACCGGCCAGACGCCGTCCTCGAGGGCCAGCGACATCTCGCCCAGTGTCAGCGTACTGCTCGGTGGCAGTGCCGAGCGCACCATTGATTCAGCCGCCTCGCTGCCGAACGGCAGCCGTACGGGGGTGAACAACAGCACCACGAAAAGAACCACCAGCAACACCGCAGGAATGCCCAGGATCCACACGGCCATTTTGGCAGCATGACGCGCGCGCGGGCGTTGAACCGGCGATGGCGGCGGTACTGGGGTGTCTGCTGGTAAGATCGACGCGCTCACTTGCTTCCGAAACGGGGCTCTGCCGATAGTATTCGGCACCCTCAAGAATCAACCGCAGTGTGCGATCTCATGCCCGATGATACCGGCCACAATGGGGCGCCAACACCCACATTGTCGTTGCCCGACACCTGATGGAAGCCACACCATGACAGAACTTTATGAAGGCGATCTTGCCCCCGACTTCACCCTGCCACTGGACGACGGCACCATTTTCACGCTCTCGGCGCAGCGCGGCCATCCGGTGGTGCTCTATTTCTATCCCGAAGATGATTCAGGCGGCTGCACCGATGAGAACCGCGAATTCTCCGAGCGGGCCCCAGCTTTCCATGCGCTTGGCGCGCGCCTCGTCGGCATCTCGCCCGATACGTTGCAGACCCACGTCAAATTCCGCCGCAAGTACAGTCTGGTCTCGCCACTGGCCGCGGACCCCGACCACCTTGCCATCGGCGCCTTTGGTCTGTGGCGCCTGAAAAAACTCTATGGTCGCGAGTTCATGGGGCTGATCCGCACCTCCGTGATCGTCGGTGCCGATGGCCGCATTGCCCGCATCATCCGGGCCACCCGTATCCTTGGCCACGCTCAGAAAATGCTCGAAGCGCTGGAGCTTCATCTTGGCAAAACACCGCCAAAATAGGCTTTGTTAACCATGCCGCGTCATACTCTGCTTACGGTGTTCTTCGACACGAGTGGAGTGAGTTGCGTGCGCAAACATGCCCGTTTTGGCCAGAGCGAAAAAGCGGCATCCCACCCCGCAAAGGCTCGGCGTCAGGGCATTCACCCGGCCCTGTTCTACTCCATGTTCACCCTGTTGCTGGCCGGCAATGGCCTGCTGGGGACTGCTTTCCTGCTCAGCCCCGACATCTCGCGCCTGCTCAACCGCCAGTCCGAACAGGTCGTGGAAGCCTATGAGGATCGCATCGCCCAGTTGCGGGTCGAGGTGGATCGCCTTCATTCGCGCAGCTATGCACAGGCCGGCGACATGAACCTGCAGCTGCAGGAACTGGCCCAGCAGCAGCAGGTGCTCGTCGAACAGCATCAGCTGGTGCGCGTATTGGTCGATAAGGCCGGCGAACTGGGTATTGAGGCGGCAACGCTCACCCAGCCCGGCGACACCGTGCTGGAGCCCGGCGACACCGCGCTGGCACCAATGCCGACAGCGAGCGGCAATCCCGATATCGATGCCACCGCTGCCGCCGTCACCCAGATGATGGACGAAACCCAGTTTGCGATGAGCTCGATCGCCGAAACCGCGATTGATCGCACCGACAGCATTGTCTCCGAATTGTCCGGCCTGGGTATCCGCCTGCAACTGCCCGCCGCCGAAGACGGCGTGGGCGGCCCGCTGCTCCCCGCCCAGGACGGCGCCGATGCCAGCCCCATGGTGGACGACGCCAATGCTGTGATGACGGCCCTTGTCCGCTACAAGGCCGCACGCGACGGCATCGATGGCGCCCCGGTCCACATGCCGATCACCGGCAATTTCCACCGCAGCTCCGGCTTCGGCAATCGCACGGATCCCTTCTCGGGCGGCCGCGCGTTCCATTCCGGTCTCGACTTCGCAGCGCCCGCCGGCTCCACCGTGCTCAGCGCCGGCAAGGGCATCGTCAGTTTCGTGGGCGAGCGGTCCGGCTATGGCAAGACCGTCGAGGTGACCCATCCCAACGGCCTCGTCACCCGCTATGGCCATTTGTCGGCCTATATCGCGGTCGAGGGGCAGTCCGTAAACACCGGCACGCCAATCGCCAAGGTCGGATCAACGGGTCGCTCGACCGGCCCGCACCTGCATTTTGAAGTGCGCAAGAATGATGTGGCCATCAACCCGCAAACCTTCCTGAACAGCGGTAAGCGCCTGCTGGCCATGCTGGACTAGCAGACGCCGCTCACGTCCTTCAGTCCTCGGCTGTCACGTCAGTCGCCACGCCCACGCGCTGCGCCAACGCGGCCTGCATGAACGCATCCAAATCGCCATCGAGCACAGCAGCCGGCTGGCTGCTTTCCACGCTGGTGCGCAGATCTTTGACCATCTGGTAGGGTTGCAGCACGTAGGAGCGGATCTGGTGGCCCCAGCCGATATCGGTCTTGCTGGCCGCCTGGGCATTGGCCGCTTCTTCCCGCTTCTGCAGCTCGGCCTCATAGAGGCGCGATTTCAGCATCGCCATGGCCGTGGCCCGGTTCTTGTGCTGGCTGCGTTCCTGCTGGCAGGCCACGATGATGCCCGAAGGCACGTGCGTAATGCGGATCGCCGAGTCGGTCGTGTTCACGTGCTGACCGCCCGCGCCCGAGGCGCGATAGGTATCGACCTTGAGATCGGCTTCGCGGATCTCGATGTCGATGGAATCATCGACCACCGGATAGACCCAGCAGCTCGAAAAGCTGGTGTGCCGCCGCGCAGCCGAATCATAGGGGCTGATACGGACCAGACGGTGCACACCGCTTTCGGTCTTGAGCCAGCCATAGGCATTGTGGCCCGAAACCTTGATCGTGGCCGACTTGATGCCGGCTTCTTCGCCGTCGTGCATTTCGAGCACTTCGACCTTCATCTTCCGCCGTTCCGCCCAGCGCGTGTACATGCGCAGCAGCATATTGGCCCAGTCCTGGCTTTCGGTGCCGCCGGCGCCAGAGTGGATTTCCACATAGCAGTCATTGCCGTCGACTTCGCCCGACAGCAGCGTCTCAATCTGACGCGAGCGCGCCACAGTAGATAGCTCGAACAGTGCCGCCTCGGCATCCCTGACGATATCGGCATCGCCCTCGGCATCGCCCAGTTCGATCAGCTCGACATTGTCGGCAATGCCCGCTTCAAGCTCGCGCACCGATTTGACGGCAACATCAAGTTCGTCACGCTCACGCATGGTGACGCGGGCCTTTTCGGGGTCATTCCAGAAATCAGGAGATTCGGTCTGCGCCGTCAGCGCATCGAGACGTAGTTCAGCAGTATCCCAGTCAAAGATGCCTCCTCAGCAGGGTCAGAACCCGCTCGATTTCGGCGACGGTCTTTTCGATTTCCGCACGCATTGCATTATTCCTTCAATTTGGGCGCATCCTGTACCCGACGCGCCCGACCCGATCAACCTAGCGCTGGCTTTTCCCAAACTTGCGCAGCGCAGTATCCCGCTTGATCCGCGACAGCCGGCTGAGGAAAAACACCCCGTTCATCTGCTCGATCTCATGCTGCGCCACCCGCGCGGCAAACCCTTCAAGCCGCAGGCTGTGCTGCGTACCGTCTGCCGCGTCATGGGCGATCTCGCACCACTGGGCCCGTGCAATGGGGACCTCTATGCC
>JAHJOS010000222.1 GCA_018820005.1 Alphaproteobacteria bacterium
AAGCAGGAAATCTACAAGCTGATGCGCGACCTTGCCGACGAGGGCAAAGCCATCCTGTTCTATTCCACCGACTATGCAGAACTCATTGGGTGCTGTGACCGGGTGGTCATCATGTGTGACGGTGCCATCACTGCCGAATTGACCGGTGATGCCATCAGCGAAGAGGCCATCATTGCCGCTTCATTCAACATGAACACCCAGAGCGCTGCGTAGGAGGGGATACCATGAACTCGATCCGCTCCGCTTTGGGGATTAGCCTCCGCCAGAACCGCAGTTTTTACGGCGCGCTGGCGCTGCTTTGCGTACTCTACCTTGTCTACAACATATTGCATCCACGCGGCTTTTCCGCCGCCGTTCTGGTGCAGAATGCCAACGAATTCGTCGCCATTGCCTTTGTTGCCATGGCACAGACCCTGCCCGTGCTTCTGGGTGGCCTCGACCTTTCCGTCGGCGCCGTCATGACGTTATGCGCCTGTATAGCTTCGGTGCTGGTCAATGGCTCGCCAGTCCAGATCATTTTTGGCATGATCGTCACCGTGCTCTGCGGGGCGGGCTTTGGCTTCATGAATGGACTGATCGTGGTTTATGGGCGTATTCAGCCCATCATTGCCACACTGGCCACCGGCGCTATAGCGATCGGGCTGGCACTGTTCATCCGTCCAAAGCCGGGCGGCGATATTGATGGCGACATGAGCTGGGCGCTTACCAACAGCCTTTGGGATCTGGTCGATACCTACCAGCTGTTTGATCCCGATGCAGTATGGTTTAAGCCGGTTTCCTGGATTCCGGTGCCGCTGATCCTGCTGTTCGGCATCGCCTTTGCCGTTTGGATTCCGTTCAAGAAATCAGTCACGGGCCGCACCATTTATGCCATCGGTTCGGCAGAAGGCGCGGCTTTCATGTCGGGCTTGCCGATCAACCGCGCCAAAATTGCGGCCTTCACCATGGCTGGATTTTTCGCGGCATGTGGTGGGCTCTATATCGCCATCCAGACTTCGTCGGGCAATGCCGACGTCACGCAGGCAGGGGCCTATACGCTTAACTCCATTGCCGCCGTTGTACTGGGCGGAACCTCGCTGCTGGGCGGCATTGGCGGAGCCATAGGCTCGTTGGTCGGCGCCATGATCCTGCGCGTCATCTCTTTTTACTTCCGCATCCTGTCCATCGATCCGCTGCTGCAGCCGCTGGTTGAAGGCGTGGTGCTGCTGTCTGCGGTCAGTCTCGGCGCCATTAGGGTGCTTCGGGTCAAGAACCGCCTCGATCTGTTCCGTTAGGGGAAATGGCCATGTCACTATCGTTCGCCAACCTCAAGCCGGAAGACAAACCGGTTGTCATCGCTGCGGGTTTTCTGCTTGTGATCCTGCTTGTCGGCACGGTTTACACTCTGATTACCCAGGGTAGCGCGCCGCTGCTCTCGCCCAACTATCTGCTGCAGCAACTGCAGACAGGCGCCTTTCTCGGCTTGGTCGCTGCCGGGATGATGATGGTCATCCTGCTGGGCCACATCGATCTGTCCGTGCCCTGGACACTGGCCGGAGCCGCCATGATGGCGACCGCCGTTGGTGGAGACATGGCGATTCCTACCGGCATTGCCATTGGCGTGGCCGTGGGCCTCGTCAACGGGCTGGGTGTTGCCTATCTGCGCATCCCCTCGATGATCTTTACCCTCGGGGTGGATTCGGTGATGCGCGGTCTGATGGTCTGGCATACCGGCGGCTTTGCGCCGCAGGATCAGGCGACGCCGCTGATGCGCTTCCTCTCCTCCGAGAAATTGCTTGGCATTCCCGTCGCTATTTTTGTTTGGATCGCCGTGTCCGCCGTCATCGTTCTTATCCTGAACCGCACTGCATTTGGCCGCGCCATCTACGCGACTGGCAACCGCGAAGGGGCGGCCTATCTGTCAGGTATTCGCACCCGCTGGGTGATCGTGGGGGCCTTTGTCATCTCCGGGGTCTGCGCTGCGATGGCCGGCATCCTGCTCACCGGCTATTCCGCCAAGGCCTATCAGGGCATGGGCAATGCCTATCTGTTGCCCGCCATTGCTGCCGTGGTTATCGGCGGCACGCGCATTCTGGGTGGTCAGGGGCGTTATGCTGGCACTGTAGTCGGGGTAACGCTGATCGTCCTGCTGAACTCGGTTCTGTCGATCATGCAGATGCCCGAGGCCGGCAGGCAGGTTATTTATGGCGCCGTGATTGTGGGCATGTTGCTGGTCTATGGGCGTGGCAGACGTGTCGTTTCCTAAACCCCCACCTTTGCGGCGCGCCGTGACGACGTCTTGCTGCAAGCCCTGACACCAGCAGTGACCTCATCGAAACCGCACTGAGGGGTCGCAAAAGCTGCGGCACTTTCGCCAGATTGGTCTTGGACAGGCCCAATG
>JAHJOS010000223.1 GCA_018820005.1 Alphaproteobacteria bacterium
ATAGGCGTTGTGTGGGCTATTCAGGCGTTTTATAGCAGGCAATCGCGCATCAAGAGCATGGCGGTCTAACTGTTCATGAGGCCATCGAGAAGAGCTAGCAGGTATTTAAGCGCCGCTACGTCGCGCTGACGGAGCAGGCTGCAACGAGCCCAAGCAGCCTGAAGGGCTCTGCTTGATTGCTCTTTCGGATCATCCGTCAGGGCTGAAAGGATAATTGGCGGCATCCGGCTGCAGCGATACCATTTTTTGCTCCATCGCTTTTCGGCAGTACCAATGCCCTACCTCGCCCGCCTCGGCAAATTCACATCCAATCCAATAACCATCCTGGTCACCGCCGGGTTGCTGGTGGCACTGATGTGGCTGGTACTTTCCCTCGAGGAAGCGCGCAACCGTGAGCTGATTCGTCACGACACCGAGAAGGCAACAGGCAATCTGACTCGCGCCTTTGAAGAGCATGTGGTTCGTACGTTCAGGGACATTGATGTTGCATTGAAACTCCTGCGCCATGAGTGGATCAGGAATCAGGCCGGATTCGATGCGCAGGCCAGGGTCATCCAGGACGCATTCGAGCACGGCCTAGTCGTCCAGATCGGCTTCATTGATGCCGGCGGCATCCTCCAATACTCAAACCTGGAAAAAGTGACGACGCCTGTAAACCTGAGCGATCGGGAGCATTATCAGGTTCATCTCAAAACGACAGGCGACAGCCTGCACATCAGCAAACCGGTACTCGGGCGGGTTTCGGGGCGCTACAGCATCCAGATGACCCGCGCCGTCAGGAAAGACGGCACGTTCAGGGGTGTGATGGTCATATCGCTCAGCCCGGACTACTTCGCCAGGTTCTTCGGCTCGGTGGACATCGGGCGCAATGGGTCGATCCTACTGGTTGGTGCCGATGGCGTAGTGCGCGCACGAGGAAGTGATCGCAAAGTCGACGCCAGTGCGTTCGGCATGGCGCTGCCGGACACCATGCCGTTTCTCCAGTCCTCCGCGGCGCCACATGGCAGTTACCAGGCAACCAGCCTGATCGATGGGCGCGACAAGCTCTTCACCTACCGCCACGTCGATGGCTTTCCCGCCACGGTGCTGATCGCCATGGACAACGCCAGCCTGTATGCAACACACCAAGCACGCTGGTTTCGCTACCGGATCTGGGCCGGCCTGCTCACGTTGCTGCTGCTAAGCGGTGGAGGGTTACTGGCGAGGGCACAGCAGTTACAACAGCGATCCAGAGCCGAGCTGCTGCAGTTAAACGAAAGTCTGCGAGGGCTGAGTGATATAGCCGCGCAACCTTCGTCAAGCGCGAAAAAGCTGGAAGCAGTCATGGCGCTTGGCTGCCGTCAGTTAGCGGTGGAATGTGCCGTGTTCTCCCACCTGGTCGGTGGGCAATGGTCGCCACATCTGTGCGTTGCCGCCGACGGAAAGGAGCTGAACGGAGCCGATACCGAGCTCACGAGCATCCTCTCGTCGGTGCTTACCAGCCAAGTAGACGATGCGGCAATCGAAGGCTCGCACAGCACAGGCCATAAGTTCGCCACCCCGCTAGGTGAAAAACGAATAGCGGCTTTTGCCACCGTTCCGGTGTTCGTCGCAGGCCAGATACATGGAGCACTTAGCTTTCTTTCAGTGGCTGGACACCGCTTTGGCTCAACAAACCTGGAATTTGCCCGCCTGATCGGCCGCTGGGTGAGCAGCGAGCTCACCGAAGAACGAGACACCTTGGAGCTCCAGCGATTGGCCACATCGGACGCATTGACTGGCGCCAAGAGCCGAGGCTATTTCATGACAGCCTTCGATGCCGAGCGGAGCAACGCAAGGCGTTACCAGCAATCTTTGTCTCTGCTACTAATCGATCTCGACCACTTCAAACTCATCAACGATCACTTCGGTCACCCCGCTGGTGATGCCACCCTGTGCAATGTAGTGACCCTTTGCCAGGAAACACTTCGTACCGGTGACATCTTCGCCCGTATGGGTGGAGAGGAGTTTGCGGCGTTGCTTCCCAGGGCCAACGAAGCCGACGCGATGGAGGTTGCAGAGCGGCTTCGCAGTGCAGTCGCCGAAATGGCCGTATGGTCTGACGGTGTCGAAGTCAAGGTGACCATCAGTATCGGCGTAGGTCAGCTTCAGAAGGACGACGACTTCGATGCCCTCTACAACCGGGTCGATACGGCGCTCTACGCAGCGAAAACTGCAGGTAGGAACCGTGTCGTGGCCGCCGCGCATCAGGCGGTCCTGGCCATCGACTGACCTGTCCATGGGTTGCTGCTATCCGCACCACCCAGCCGCTTGCCGAACGGCGCACACCGAAGCAAGCATGACAAGCACCGATGTGACAGCCGGGCACTCTACGTGCACGGCCGAAGACTGTCAGTAGGCGTGCAACGCCAGACGTCCCGAGAGACCGCATCCCAGATCTATTCAGTTCCCGCCCCTTTCGCTGAGCGATAAGTGCCGTTCGGGTGCCTGCGCAGAGATTATTCCTCACAGTGGCTTATCTGGTGAGTAATCCGGGTCAAATCGCCGTCTACCCTTTGGATAGCAGTTTCGCTTCGGAAGCCTTAGAGCGTTTTCCGTTACACCCGCCAACCAGAGGCCAGCATCCCTATGGAAGCAGACAAAAAACTACCCAAGGCCATCATTCTTTTCCCCGTCTTCATCCCCGCCGTGGTCGTCACGTTGCTTCTGGTCATCGGCACGATGAGCAACCCGGATCTGGCCGGCGAGGTGTTCAGCTCTACGCTGGCCTTCATCACCACCAATTTCGGCTGGTTCTACATGCTGTCGGTGGCGTTCTTTCTGG
>JAHJOS010000224.1 GCA_018820005.1 Alphaproteobacteria bacterium
GAGGACCAGGTGGGGGTGCGCAAGGCGCCAGCCAGACTAAAAATCCACCAGGCGCTTGTCGGGGTCATAGGGCTGCTCGGGCGCGATGCGGGTCACGGCCTGGCCGGCCTTCATTTTTTTGGCATGGCCGTCAAAGGCATAGGTCGGGCTGCCATGGAGCTGCCAGCCTTCGCTGAGGGCCTTGGTGACCTTGTGGCAGAAGGCGGCGTCGTCCTCGCCGGTCAGGAAGCGGTAGATAAGCATGCATATCCCCAATGCAGTGGCGAACGGAACGCCTGATTGATCTCAAGGCTTCTTACCGCTAATCGGTAAGCCATGCACAGATTTCCTGATCACCTGCTCAAGGGCCACGCCAACTTCATGTCGGACCGCTATGTCCGCGAGAAGGAGCGTTATCGTGAACTTGCGGCGTCGGGACAGAACCCGACCACCATGATCATCGCCTGCTGCGACAGCCGCGCGGCGCCTGAAATGATCTTTGACGCGGGGCCGGGCGAATTGTTCGTGCTGCGCAATGTGGCCAACCTGGTGCCGGTCTATCAGCCCGATGGCGGCCAGCACGGCACCTCGGCGGGCATTGAGTTCGCGGTCAAGGGCCTGGGCATCGCCAATATCGTCATCATGGGCCATGGCCGCTGCGGTGGTATCAAGGCAGCGCTCAATCCGGCGCCGAGCCCGCTGCATAGCGGTGATTTCATCGGCAAGTGGATGAGCATGCTGGGCGATCTGCCCAAGCAGCTCGATCAGAACGCGCTGATGACAGCCAGCGAGCGCCAGCGGGCGCTTGAACGCATCTCGATTCGCAACTCGATCAGCAATCTGCGCACCTTCCCTTATGTCGCTGACCTCGAAGCGGCGGGGAAACTGGCGGTCCATGGCGCCTGGTTCGACATATCGACGGGCGAATTGTGGGTGATGGACGATGAAAGTGGCGATTTCGTCCGCCCGCAGATCTGAACTTTTCGTCTGATTGACTTTGGATCACGCTGCCGTGAAATGGTGGTGTACCATTGATCGCGGCTGCGTGAAGCAGAACAAATCTCCATATCTTTGAAATTGTTGCGATGCTGCATCCGATTTAGGCTGCGGGTCGGCAGATTTGCTTTTCCTATATTTGAAATAAAAGTCGAAAAGCAGAAAAATATACGCCTGATCCCGCAGTATAGCTGTTTTTTATGTTGCCCCGAAATGGCCCGATATTTTCCCGCAGCGCGCCCAAGTTCGGACCATTGCGGAACACATTGCCCGGTCATTGTCTGTCTCACGGGTTGCAGGAGATCAACCCGTCGGGGATCGGCTAACCGGTCACCGAATTCATCTCCCACATTATTGGAGCTAAACTCCCATGAATAAGATCATTGCTTCCACCCTCATCGTTCTTGGCATGTCCGGCGCTGCTTTCGCCCAGGATGCCACCTCCACGGCAGCACCGACCCCGCCAGAGTTCACGGTCGTTGATGCCGACGCCAGCGGCGGCGTGACCCTGGAAGAGGCACAGGTTGCCTGGCCCGATCTGACTGCCGAGGCTTTTGCTGCTGCCGATACCGATGCCAATGGCGAGCTCTCGATCGAAGAGTATGGCCTGCTGTCGTCCGGCGCCAACGCCCCGGCAACCGCCAACTAAAGCGGCTGCCCACCCGCCCCGTGGGCTGCCGACGCCACCCCAGGTTCGCCTGGGGTGGCATTTTTGTGCGCGAGCGGCTGGCGCAGGCAAGTCTAGCGGCACAGGCCTTCAATAGTGCCGATAACCCATGAGATCGCGCGCCTGTGTTGCTGTTCGGCCGGTGTCACGATTGCGCCGCTTCACTGTTGCGTGAGCGATTTTGACGCGATTAAATCTCTACCAAATGACTATGGATTCAGTGCGGAGCGGGGCGAAGACTGTGTCCCGCATCGCGCCAACGAAACTCTATTAACGCCTTGATTTTGCCTAACATTTTCCGCGAGATTGCTCCAATTCTGGCCTTGTGCGGACATAGTGTAACGACTATGTGACAGCGCGCTCCGCAGGAGATCGGTGCGTCGGACCCGCTCGCGGTTACCGCCTAAAACCTCCCCAACTTGAGTTGAATATCATGATGAAGATCGTTCTGGCTGCTGTTGCTACCCTGGCTCTCTCGGGCGCTGCCTTTGCAGAGACCGCAGCAGTTGCTGCTCCCGAATTCGCAACCGTTGACACCGACGTCAATGGCACCGTGTCGCTGGTCGAAGCTCAGGTCGCCTACCCCGCCCTGACCGCTGAAGAATTCGCCAAGGCCGACGCCGATGCCAATGGCGAACTGACCGCTGAAGAATTCGCTGCCCTGGTTGCTGCTGAAGCCGCCAAGTAAGTCTTTCGTCCGCATTCGCGGGCGTCAGAAAACCACCCTTGCTCGCGCAGGGGTGGTTTTTTATTTGCGGTGCGGGGGTGAGTGTGGCGCGGCGTCAGACCAGGCGGGTGGCGCGGGGGCGCAGCAGGGTGACCACCAGCCCGGCGATGACAAGGCCGGCACCGGCAATCTCGATGGGTGTGATGGTTTCGCCCAGCACCAGATAGCCCGAACCCAGGCCCGTAATGGGCACCAGAAGGGTAAAGGGCGCCACGACCGAGGCCGGGTGGCGCGCCATCAGCCAGCTCCAGATCGCCATGCCCAACAGGGTTGCCGGATAGGCGAGGAAAGCGATCAGTGCGGCATCGCCCCAATTGAAGCCCAATAGCGCAGTGCCCACTGCCTGGGGGCCCTCAAACAGCAGCGAGAGCGCCAGCAGCGGCAGCGGCGCGACGAGCGCGCCCCAGACCGTGAGGGACAGCGGATCGACCCGGCCGGCTTTCTTGATCAGGATATTGGCGATGCCCCAGCACAGCGCGGCCATCAGCGTCATCCCCAGGGGCAGCAGCGCGGCATCGGCCAGGCGCTCGGTTGAGATCACGGCGATGCCGGCAAAGGCGATGGCGGCGCCCAGCACCTGCACACGGCGCGGCTTGTCGCCCAACAGGAAAAAGGCCAGCGCCATGGTGAAAAAGGCCTGGGTCTGCAGCACCAGCGAACTCAGGCCCGCCGACATGCCCCAGGCCATCGAGAGGTTGAGGAAGCCATAGAGCCCGACCCCGAAGGCAAATCCATAGGCAACCACCAGTTGCCAGGCCACTTTGGGCGGCTTGACGAAGAACACCAGCGGCACGGCAGCAAACAGAAAGCGCAGCGAGGCCGCCAGCAGCGGCGGCAAAGCGGCGACGCTGAGCTTGATAACAACGAAGTTGAAGCCCCAGATGGCAACCACCAGCAAGGCCAGAGCGACGTGACGAATGGGCATCAGGCCACCTGCCGGCGGGCAATGAGCCCGGGTCCGAACACATTGACGATCAGCCCGGCAAAGATCAGCAGGCTGCCGACGATCTCAAGCAGGGTCATCTGCTCGCCCAGCAGGACGAAGGCGGCGGCAAAGCCGACAACGGGCACCAAAAGGGTGAAGGGCGCCACCAGGCTGGCCGGATAGCGCCCGAGCAGGATCGCCCAGACGCCATAGCCGAACAGGGTCGAGCCATAGGCGATAAAGGCAATCGAGCCGATGGCCTGCGGGCTGATGCTGGCCAGCGATGTCACGGCCGCAGGACCCTCAATCAGCAGGGTGAGCGCCAGCATGGGCAGGGGTGGCACGAGACTCCCCCAGACGACAAAGGCGAACATGTCGATCTGGCCGGCGCGCTTGGTGATGATATTGGAGCTGGCCCAGAAGAATGCCGCCAGCAGCGTCATCAGCAGGGGGATCAACACCGCGCCGCCCAGATGTTCGATGCCGATGGTGCCAAGACCGGCCAGGGCAATGGTCGCCCCGACCAGGCGCAGCAGCGGCGGGCGTTCGCCCAGAAACAGCACGGCCAGACCCATGGTGAAAAACACCTGCATCTGCATAACGAGACTGGCCAGACCCGCGGGCATGCCCAGCCGCATGGCCGAAAACAGGAAACTGAACTGGAGTATGCCCACGGTGGTGCCATAGGCGATGAGAAGGGACCACGATACCTTGGGACGCCGAATGAAAAACACGGCGGGCAAAGCGCAGCCCAAATAGCGCAGGGCCGTCAGCATATAGGGGGAGACTTCATCGACGCCCCATTTGATGGCGACGAAGTTGAGGCCCCAGATCAGGATGACGCCCAGGGCCAGGCCGATATCGCGCAAAGACATGATGGGCTTTCACAAGCGGAGTGGACGGGAAAAATCCGTCCTATGGGCGATCCCTTAGCCAATCAGGGCGGGTCCAGCCATAGAGAATATCGGGCAGCTGCTCTTCGTTGTCACCAGCGGTGCGCCGCTGTTCGACAAAGCCCTGGCCGCGATAAAAGCGCTGCGCCGCGTGGTTTTCGGCAAAGCACCACAGCGAGAGAACGGGTTGAGCGGCCTTGGCCTGCGCGAGGAGGGCAGCGCCGATGCCCCGGCCACGCCAGTCTGGATCGAGGTAGAGATGGTCCAGCCAGCCTGGTGTGGTGACCATCATGCCCGCGATGGTGAGCTCGTCGCCCACAGGGGTCGCCAGCGTCATTTCTCCGGTGGCGATAAACTGGCCGAGATAGGCAAGGGTCTCGTCGCGGCTGTGCAGATCGGGCAAAAACGGCAGGGCGATAGACCGGGAGCGGATGAAGATATCCGTCACGGCTTCGCAGTCACCAGATCCGGCAGGGCGCAGGGCAATGGTCATGCAAAAGCTCCGAACCGGCACCGCGGCGACTGGCGCCGCGGTGGGTTGGGATGGGATCAGGCCGCGCTGCGGGGCTTGAGGCCCTGTTCGATCAGCGTTTCGGCGATCTGGATGGTGTTGAGCGCGGCGCCCTTGCGCAGATTGTCCGAGACGACCCAGATATTGAGGCCGTTCTCGATGGTGGCGTCTTCGCGGATGCGGCTGACGAAGGTGTCATATTCACCCACGCATTCCACCGGGGTGGCGTAGCCACCGGGTTCGCGCTTGTCGATCACCGAGATGCCCGGCGCCTCGCGCAGCACTTCGCGGGCCTCATCGGCCGAGATGGGGTTGGCGAATTCGATATTGACGGCTTCGGAATGCCCCACGAACACCGGAACACGCACGGCGGTGCAGGTCACCTTGATCTTGGGATC
>JAHJOS010000225.1 GCA_018820005.1 Alphaproteobacteria bacterium
CTGACGGTCAAGATCGTGCTCAATTCGCCCAACTCGCCCATGTTGGCCAACCTGGGCATGGATTTTGCGTCCATCGTGTCCAAGGAATATGCCGACAAGCTCGAAGCCGAAGGCAAGGCCGCCGATTTCGCCGCCAAGCCGATCGGCACCGGTCCTTTCCAGTATGTCGACTATCAGCTCGATTCCGTGATCCGCTATGCCGCCTTCCCGGACTACTTCAAGGGCAAGGTCGCACTCGACGATCTGATCTTCGCCATCACGCCCGATACCACTGCGCGCACCCAGCGCCTGCTGGCCGGCGAATGCGATATCATGAGCTATCCAAATCCGACCGATATCGCGTCCCTCAAGGACAATCCTGACCTGACCGTGCTCGATCAGGCTGGCCTCAACATCGGCTACATGAGCTACAACACCAATATTGCGCCCACCGATGACGTCGAAGTGCGCAAGGCCCTCAGCATGGCCATCAACAAGCCCGCGCTGGTTGAAGCTTTGTTTGGTGCCGGCAATGCCGAGCCCGCCAAGAACCTGATCCCGCCCACCATGTGGTCCTACGACACCGCAACGCCCGAGCAGGAATACAACCCCGAGAAGGCCAAGGAAATCCTGGCTGCCAAGGGCGTCACCGAGATCGAGCTGTGGGCTTCTGATCGCGCGCGTTCCTACAACCCGAGCTTTGCCCGCTCTGCTGAAATCATCCAGCAGGATTGGGCCGCTGTCGGTGTGACCGCGACTATCCACACCGTGGAATGGACCCAGTACCGCATCGACGGTGCCAAGAACGACCGTCCTGGCGCGTTCCAGATCGGCTGGGGTGGTGACAATGGTGACCCGGACAACTTCTTTGCCGTGCTGTTCGGCGCCGCTGCCATCGGGACCCAGAACTACTCGATCTGGAACAACCCCGAGTTCGAAGACCTGATCAAGCAGGGCGTGCTCGAGACCGATCCGGCCAAGCGTACCGAGATCTACACCAAGGCTCAGGAAGTCATGACCCGTGAAGAGCCCGCCTTCCTGATGGCGCACTCGACCATCTACATGCCCATGAGCAAGAAGGTCATCGGTTACACCATGGATCCGCTGGCCATGCACCGCTTCGACAACGTCGACGTTGCCGAATAAGCAATGAGGCCTGGTGGCGCCGGACCAGATCCGGCGCCGCTGGCCATTGAACCATGCTCAGATATATTCTCAACAGACTCGCGCTGGTCATCCCGACGCTGATCGGCATCACCATTTGCTCGTTCGGCTTTGTGCGGCTGATCCCCGGCGACCCCATCCTGGCGCTGTCCGGCGAACGCGGCGTCAGTGCCGAGCGCTACGCGGCCCTTGTCACCAAATACGGTTTCGACCGCCCGATCTGGGAGCAGTATTTCCGCTATATCGGTCAGGTCGTCCGTGGCGACTTTGGCGACTCCCTAGCCACCCACCGCCCGGTAATCGAGGAATTCTTCAAGCTCTTCCCCGCGACCGTTGAACTCGGCCTGTTCGCGCTGGCTTTTGCCATTCTGCTGGGTATTCCGGCCGGCATTTTCGCTGCCGTCAAACGCGGCACCTGGCTTGATCAGGGCCTGATGGGGACGGCGCTGGTTGGCTATTCCATGCCCATCTTCTGGTGGGGGCTTTTGCTGATCATCTTCTTTTCCGGCTATCTTGGCTGGACCCCTGTTTCGGGCCGCATCGGCCTGCAGTATTTCTTCAAGCCCGTCACAGGCTTCATGCTGATCGACAGCCTGATTGCGGGCAAGCCCGATGGCTTTGTCTCCGCGCTCCGGCACCTGATCCTGCCCACCATCGTGCTGGGCACTATTCCGCTGGCGGTCATTGCCCGCCAAACCCGCTCGGCCATGCTCGAAGTTATGGGCGAGGACTATGTGCGCACCGCAAAGGCCAAGGGTCTGAGTGGCCGGCGTGTCATTGGCCTGCATGCCTTGCGCAATGCGCTGATCCCCGTTGTGACCACGATTGGTCTGCAGGTCGGCGTACTCATGGGCGGCGCAATCCTGACCGAAACGATCTTCTCCTGGCCCGGCATTGGGCGCTGGCTGGTGGATTCCATCTACAAGCGTGACTATGCCGTGGTTCAGAACGGGCTGCTGATCGTGGCCGTCATCGTCATGGTGGTGAACCTTGTCGTTGATCTGCTGTACGCCTTCATCAATCCCAGAATCCGGGTGCAGAAGTCATGACCTCGCTCTCCTCAGCGCCTGTCCAGGCGCAGCGGCCGGTCTCGGCCCTGCGTGAATTCTGGCATTATTTCTCGCAGAACCGCGGTGCCGTCATCGGTCTGGTCGTCTTTGCCTTCATGGTGCTGATTGCCATTCTGGCGCCTGTGCTGGCGCCGCATGCACCTGAACTGCAATACCGCGACGCCCTGCTCAAGCCGCCCGCCTGGGAGGCCGGTGGTTCCTGGACCTATGTGCTGGGCACCGATGCTGTGGGACGCGACATGCTCTCGCGCCTGATGTACGGCGCCCGCTTCTCGCTGGTCATCGGCGTGGTGGTTGTGACCCTGGCACTGCTTGGCGGCATTACCCTGGGCTTGATCGCGGGCTATTTCCGCGGCTGGGTTGATATCGTCATCATGCGCATCATGGACATCATCCTGGCCTTCCCGTCTCTGCTGCTGGCACTGGTGCTGGTGGCCGTACTGGGGCCGGGCCTGGTCAATGCCATGCTTGCCATCGCCCTGGTGCTGCAGCCGCACTTTGCCCGCCTTGTTCGCGCGGCGGTCATGTCGGAAGCCAACCGCGACTATGTCACGTCCTCGCGCCTGGCCGGCGCTGGCCATATCAGGCTGATGCTGGTCACCATCCTGCCCAACTGCCTGGCGCCCTTGATCGTGCAGGCGACGCTAAGCTTTTCCGCCGCCATCCTCGAAGCGGCCGCGCTGGGTTTTCTCGGCCTTGGCGCCCAGCCGCCGACCCCCGAATGGGGCACAATGCTGGCGACGGCGCGTGAGTTCATCACCCGCGCGCCTTGGGTTGTGACCTTCCCTGGTCTGGCGATCCTCGTCACCGTGCTGGCCATCAACCTGATCGGCGACGGCCTGCGCGATGCCCTCGATCCCAAGCTCAAGAGGAGC
>JAHJOS010000226.1 GCA_018820005.1 Alphaproteobacteria bacterium
ATCAGCTCATCCTTGAGATGGGCTTCGCCACGGTCGAGCGTGATCGATTCAATGCCGCGGTGCGCCGCAAGCAGGATCGTGCCACCAGGTGTCTCGTAGAGCCCGCGGCTCTTCATGCCCACGAAGCGGTTTTCCACCAGGTCGAGCCGCCCCACGCCATGCTTGCCGCCCAGCTCATTGAGCTTGGTGAGCAGCGCCGCCGGCGACAGCGCCTCGCCATTGATCGAGACCGGATCGCCCTTCTCAAAGCCGATGGTGATGATCTCGGCGACGTCGGGGGCCTTTTCGGCATCCACCGTGCGCTGCGGCACATAATCGGGATAGGGTACCGCCGGATCTTCCAGCACCATGCCTTCAGACGAGGTGTGCAGCAGATTGGCGTCCACCGAGAAGGGGGCCTCGCCGCGCTTGTCCTTGGCGATCGGGATCTGGTTGGCTTCGGCATAGCTGAGCAGCGCCGTGCGCGAGCGCAAATCCCACTCGCGCCAGGGCGCAATCACCTTGAGACCGGGCATCAGCGCATTGGCGGTGAGTTCGAAGCGCACCTGGTCATTGCCCTTGCCGGTGGCGCCATGGGCGATGGCATCGGCGCCGGTCTCGCGGGCGATGTCGACCAGATGCTTGGCAATCACCGGGCGGGCAATCGAGGTGCCCAGCAGATACTGGCCTTCATAAAGCGCATTGGCGCGGAACATGGGGAACACGAAATCGCGCACGAATTCCTCGCGCACGTCCACGATGCGGATATCCTTGATGCCGAACATCTCGGCCTTCTTGCGCGCCGGCTCGAGCTCCTCGCCCTGGCCCAGATCGGCTGTGAAGGTGATGATCTCGGCCTGGTAATGCTCCTGCAGCCATTTCAGCATGATGGAGGTGTCGAGCCCGCCCGAATAGGAAAGCACGATCTTCTTGATGTCTTTTGCCATGGTTCGCCGTCGCAGTAAGGGGTGGCCGCAAAGGGCCGGAAATCGGGCGCACCCTAGTCAGGTGCAGGCGCGCGTGCAATTGTCGGCGCATAAATTGTTGAGATCGCCATGCCCGCCTTTGTCCCTGACGTCTCCGTCATCCTCGCCTTTGCCCTGGCCGCCTTCGTGCTGGCCATCACCCCCGGGCCCGACATGGCGCTGTTTGTCTCGCGCACCATGAACTATGGCAAATCGCATGGTTTTGCTGCCGGGCTGGGCACAACCACCGGCATTGCCGTGCATACCTGCCTGGTGGCCTTCGGCATTTCCGTGCTGATCGTGGCGGCCCCCGCCCTGTTCTGGGCCCTCAAGATCGTCGGCGCGCTTTATCTGCTCTGGCTCGCCATCCAGGCCATTCGGTCGGGCGGTGGCATCCTCGTCACCAAGGCGGCCGGTCGTCAGCCCAGCTTTGCCCAGAGCTACATGACCGGGCTGGGCATCAACCTGACCAACCCCAAGGTGGCGCTGTTCTTTGTGACCTTCCTGCCCCAGTTCGTCTCGGCCCACGATCCCGCCGCCGCGCAGAAGCTGCTGTTCCTGGGCGTCGAATTCATCGTGGTGTCCATTCCCATCGTGGTGGCCACCGTGCTGTTCGCCCAATGGCTGACCACCACGCTGCGCGACAATGCCTGGGTCTCCAAAGCGCTCAACTGGAGCTTTGCCGCCGTCTTCATGGCTTTTGCAGCGACGATTTTATTGGCCGAAGGCCGCAAATAACGCCGCAATCGCACGCTAATCCGTGCCAATCGGCAATCGAGGACCAAGGCCATGGACGTACTGCGCATCATTTTATCGGTGATCATTCCCCCGGTCGGCGTTTTCCTGCAGGTCGGCCTGGGGCTGCAGTTCTGGCTCAATATCCTGCTGACCCTGCTGGGCTATTTCCCCGGCCTGATCCACGCCGTCTGGGTCATCACGCGCAAGTAACGCTCAGACGATCTCACAAAACCGTAGCAGATATCCGTCCGGATCCATCACGCAGAACTGACGTTGTGTCACCACTTGGTCGCCAACCGGGTAGGATTTGGTTTCAACCGGCTGGAACAGCGTTACGCCCGCCTCAGAGAGGCGCCGCACGATAGGCTCGAGGCTCTCGACTTCGATCTGCAGATTGATGCCCCGACCAAACGGCGGCTCGAGCGCAGCAGTCAACCAGTCGCGCCCCAGTCCCAACTGATCCAGCATCAGGCCGGAGCCGCCGATTTCGACGAAGGCAAAGCCCTCGTCTGGCCGCTGGTAGCGCACGCCAAAGCCCAGCACATCGCAATAAAAACTCAGGCTGCGGCCGATGTCGCTGACCGACAGCTCTGGCACCAGACCAGAGCCCATCACCCCGCCAGCGCCTCGCGGTCCTTCTTGCTCAGCCGTTCGCTTTCGCTCTTGAGCTGGCCGCAGGCGGCAAAGATATCGCGGCCGCGCGGCGTGCGCACGGGGCTGGCATAGCCGGCCTTGTTGACAATATCGGCAAAGCGCTCGATCCGGCTTGAGGGCGAGGTGCCGTAATTGGCGCCCGGCCAGGGGTTGAACGGGATCAGATTGATCTTGGCCGGAATGCCCTTGAGCAGCCGCACCAGTTCGCGCGCTTCGGCGTCACTGTCGTTGATGCCGTCCAGCATCACATATTCAAACGTGATGCGGCGCGAATTGGAGACGCCCGGATAGGTCCGGCAGGCTTCCAGCAGCTCTTCGAGCGGCCATTTCTTGTTGATGGGCACCAGCACATCGCGCAGATCGTTATTGGTGGCATGCAGCGAAATGGCCAGCATCACGTCGATCTCGCGCCCGGTCGGCTCGATGAACGGCACCACGCCCGAGGTCGAGAGCGTAATACGGCGTTTGGACAGGCTCATGCCATCGCCTGCCGAGGCAATCAGTAGCGCCTGCTTGACGTTTTCGTAATTATAGAGCGGCTCGCCCATGCCCATCATCA
>JAHJOS010000227.1 GCA_018820005.1 Alphaproteobacteria bacterium
AGATCGGGAACTTCAAGGCCGCTCTCAGACCATTCCTCGCAGGCAAGGGTACCTACAGCGAAGGCTATGCCTACAAGATGGCAAGTCAGATGCGGTCACTCGCAAAGCATCTGTTGCAACTGCCCGCTGATCAGCTCGCTCAGATCGAGGCAATCGTCAATCGGCTCAAGCCCACCTCCGGGCAGAAGATGGGTAAGCGCAATTACGACCGGCTTGAGCAGTTTGATGACCCAGCGATTGTCCAGAGGCTTCTTTCCTTCCCTGAAGAAGAACTGGCCCGAGCATTGAAGAAGACCAATTCGCTCCGTCAGGCCAAGGGCGTCGAGCGGGCGCTTGCCATTTCGATCCTGATCTTTACCGGGCTCAGGGCCAAAAACCTGCGCTCACTGCGGTTGGATGAGAACATCATCCGCTCTGGCGGCCGCGTCTTTATCTGTTTGAGCGAGGAGGAGACCAAGACCCATGCCGATCACAAGATCGAATTGTCGCCCGAGACGATTGCGCTTCTCGATCTGTTTGTCGGCACCTACCGTTCTTGTTCCTCACCTGGTCCACTACATCAACCACATCCGACCGCGCTATCGGGGTTATGAATGCACCACGCGGCTATGGATGGGTCTCAAGCAGGCGCCAATGTCCTATGAAGCCATATACGGCGCCGTCACCGCGAGAACCAATGCGCTGTTCGGCACCGCGCTTTCGCCTCACGACTTTCGCACACTGGCCGCAACCTTCCTGTCGGAGAGTTCCACATCTGACGCCCTTCATGCCCGCTCACTGCTCGGCCATAGCAGCCCTGAGACAACCGAGCGCTATTACACCCGTGCCAGTTCCATTGCCGCCAGCCGCAGAACCGCTGACATCCTCAGGGAGATCCGCGATGGATGAGCCGCCTCATAGACATTCAGAATCAGACGCAAAATGAAGACCACGAACAACACCCATGACAAACCCGGCCCACCCGGTCAGTATCATGGGGCAGAATCGAACGGAGACCCATCATGCGCGCAGCCATCTATGCGAGGTATTCCTCCGACAACCAGCATGACGCCTCGATCGAGGACCAGATCCGTCTGTGCCGCGAGCGGGCGGAGAAGGAGGGCTGGGAGATCGTCGGGCAGTACAAGGACCGGGCCATCTCCGGCGGGTCCATGCTGCGCAGTGGCATTCAGCGGCTGATCGAAGATGCCTTGGCTGGCCGGATCGATGTCGTTGTTGCCGAGGCGCTTGACGGGTTGTCCCGCGATCAGGCTGACATCGCCACCTTCTACAAGCGCATGCGCTTTGCCGATGTAGAGATCATCACCCTGTCCGAGGGCACAATCAGTGATCTGCACATCGGGCTGAAGGGCACGATGAACGCGCTGTTCCTCAAGGACCTCGCCGACAAGACCCGTCGTGGGCTTCGCGGTCGGGTCGAGGCGGGCAAATCAGGCGGCGGCAATTCCTTTGGCTACGATGTGGTCCGGAAGTTTGCAGCCGATGGCTCTCCCATTCGCGGAGACCGGACCATCAATCAGCGTGAGGCCAGCATCATCCGCCAGATCTTTCGCGACTATGCTGACGGCAAGTCGCCACGCGCCATTGCCAAGGACCTCAATGCAAAGGGCATCACTGGTCCATCCGGCAAGGCCTGGGGCCCCTCCACAATCCACGGCAATCCGATCCGCGGCACCGGCATTCTCAACAATGAACTCTACATCGGCAAGATGGTCTGGAACCGGCTGCGCTACATCAAGGACCCAGAGACCGGCAAACGCGTCTCCCGCCTCAACCCTGAGGCCGACTGGGTCACCCATGACGTCCCTGATCTCCGGATCATCGATGATGAACTTTGGCAGACGGTCAAGGACCGGCAATCGACCGCTTCCCTTGGCCCGCAGACCAAACAATCCGAAGATGGCTTCTGGGATCGGCGCCGCCCGCGGTATCTCTTCTCGGGTCTGATCAAGTGTGGCGTATGCGGCAACGGGTTCAGCAAGATCAGTCAGCATCATTTTGGCTGCTCAAATGCCAGGAACAAGTGAACCTGCAGCAATGTTCGCACCATTCGCGTCGAATATCTCGAGGCAACAGTGCTGGCCGGTCTTCAGGGTAAATTGATGACGGATGAGCTGCTTAAGGTATTTTGCGACGAATACACCAGACACATCAACACCATGCGGATAAGTCAGAACGTCACGCGCGACAGCGACATCAAGCGGCTGGGTCAGATCAAGAGAGATCTGGACAGGCTTGTCGATGCCATCATTGCCGGAGTGCCGCCTGAACGCGTCAAGGATCGCATGGTCGAATTGGA
>JAHJOS010000024.1 GCA_018820005.1 Alphaproteobacteria bacterium
CACGCGGGTGCCGATGCCGTCGGTGCTGATGATCAGCAGGCGGCCCACGCCGGCAAAGGCGGCCGGCAGGCTGGCAGCGTCATTGAAGTCCACCTTGCGTACTTCCACGCCCCTGGCGGCCAGGTCGGCAAGCTTGGCCGTGTCGCGCGTGCCGGCCACGATCTTGGTGGCGCCCTTGGCGAGTAGTTCTTCCACCACGATGCGGCCCAGCTGGCCGCCTGCACCGGTGACGAGCAGCGTTTGATCCTTGAATTGCGACATGGGCCTGTTCCTTGTGTTGTCCAGCCTCTCTTGCGGCGCGTGCCTTCAGAGAGTAAGTATCCGATAGAGAGTGCTATCTAGTGCGCCCGGCGCAGGAAGAAAAGCAGGCACTTTGAGCGCATAAAGGCACTTCGGAGTAACCCCCATGCTCGATCTCGATAGTCAGGCTGCCAATACCGTAGCGCAGTGGAACGCCAGTATTTCCCAGCCAACCGGCGCTTGCCCGGTTCGAACGGTGCTCGACAAGGTCAGTGACAAATGGAGCATGTTGCTGGTCATGACACTGGCCAACGGTCCAATGCGCTTCAATCAGCTGCGGCGCGAGATTGCCGATATCTCGCAAAAGATGCTGACCCAGACCCTGCGTGATCTGCAGCGCGACGGCCTGGTGGCGCGCCAGGTATTTGATACCAAGCCGCCATCGGTGGAATACCGTCTGACGGACCTGGGCGAATCCATCATCGTGCCGTTTGGGCACATGATTGCCTGGGCCGGCCAGAACCATCCCCGCATCGACCAGGCCCGCCAGGCCTTCGACAGTCAGAGCTGATCGTTTCCTGCGGGCAACGCGCGTCTAAAGCCAAAGAACACTGAAAATCAATTGGTTGGAACAATTACGAGACCCAGCAGTGGTTTCATTCCGCACAGTGTTCGTTTTGGTAGTTGCGCTCCGTCAATTGCTTGATCTGGATGCTTTAAAAATAAATTAGCCCCGCCTGTTCAACAGCATAAAGGAAATTACTTGCAGTCTAATCGGCCAGATAAGGCCCGGTTAACTCGTCTGCGGAAAAATCACGATTCAAAGCGCGCTATGGAGAGTGAAGTGGGCCTGAAGTATGTCTCTCATGCGGATCAGTTAGAGATCGGCCGTGCGGTAGATGCCATGAAGGCGTTTTCCCTGACCCACGCGATCATCGAATTCGATCCCACCGGAAAAATCCTCACCGCAAACCCAAATTTCTGCAAAGCGCTGGGCTACGATCTGGCTGAAATAGCGGGCCAGCATCACCGCATGTTCGTTGATCCGGTCTATGCGACGTCGCCCGAATATCAAGCATTCTGGACCGCCCTGGCCGCGGGAACCTCCAGCACGATGACCTTTAAGCGCATCGCCAAAGGCGGCAGGGAGATCTGGATCGAGGCTTCCTACAATCCGCTGATTGGTCCGGATGGCAAGGTCTACAGGGTCATCAAGATCGCGACTGATGTCACGACCAAACAACTCGAGTCGCGCGACGCCCGCGCCAAGCTCGAACCAGTGTCCCGCGCCATGGCGGTCATCGAATTTGACCTGACGGGCAATATTCTCACTGCCAACGAAAATTTCTGCAAGACCCTGGGCTATTCGCTCGACGAGATCGTCGGCCAGCACCACCGCATGTTCATGCCACCCGGCCAGGCCGCACTCACGTCCTACGCCGAATTCTGGCATAAGCTGGCGCGTGGCGAATTTGCCAGCGACGAATATTTGCGCATCGGCAAGGGTGGCCGCGAAGTTTGGATTCAGGCCTGTTACAATGCCGTCTTCGACGATGAGGGGCGTCCTTATCGCGTCGTCAAATACGCCACTGATATCACCGGGCGCAAATCTTCCATAAATGCCCTCGGCGAGCATCTTCACATGCTTGCGGCTGGCAATCTAGCTTGCACGCTGACCGAACCTTTCCCCGGCGATATGGATCTGCTGCGCGAAGCCTTCAACGACACTGTCGCCCGCATTACCGAGATCATCAAGCGCCTGCGCTTGACGTCGTCTGAGCTGCGCTCGGCCACCGGTGAAATCTTGTCCGGCACCAATGACCTGGCCGAACGCACAACCCGTCAGGCAGCTTCCATCGAGGAAACCAGTGCGACCATCGAGGCCCTCACGCAGGTGGTCGCCGAGAACGCCAAGCGGACGGAAACCGCCAATGCCAATTCAATTTCGGTGTCAGACGGAACCTCTGAGGCAGGCGCGGTTATGGCGCAGGCCAATCAGGCCATGGAAGGCATCTCGTTATCCTCGGCCAGGATCTCCAATATCGTTGGCCTGATCGAGGACATTACCTTCCAGACCAATCTGCTGGCCCTCAATGCCTCGGTCGAGGCGGCCCGCGCCGGTGACGCCGGCAAGGGCTTTGCTGTTGTTGCCGAAGAAGTTCGCCGCTTGGCCCAGTCCGCCGCCGGCGCCTCTTCCGAAATCAAGGCACTGATTGAAAAATCTGTCGATGCCGTCGCTGTGGGATCGCGGCTGGTGTCCGATGCGGCAGTCAAGCTCAATACCGTTGTCGATCGGGTTCATGATAATACCGGCCTTATGGCCGAAATTGCCCGCGCGAACAGCGAACAGGCCAAAGCCATTGCTGATGTGTCCATGGCCGTCCATCAGATGGATGAGATGACCCAGCACAATGCCGCGCTGGTTGAACAAAGCAACGCGGCCATCGAACAGACCGAGGGTCAGGCCCACGAACTCGACAAGCTCGTTGATGTCTTTGTATTCGATGATCGAGCCACACAGCAGGCAGGGCGCACCGCAACTGCTCCCCGTCTGCACACTGTGCCCAAAGCGCCTCCAGCTCGTCCCGCGCCTCCACGCCCGGCCAGCCAGGGCAGCGCCGCGGTATCGTCAGACTGGAACGCGTTCTAGGGCACCAAAGATACGCGCAGGCAAGGATATGGCAGGCGACCCCTCAGCGTTGCGAGGCACTTTCCAACCGCTGGCAGCCGTGGCACCACTATAGTGAGCCAATGCCGTTGAGGCACCATGCCCGATACCATGGGATGACCGCACATGAAGCCTGCGCTTTTCGCCCTGTTCGTGCTGCAGCTTTTCTTGCTGGCAACCCCCGCCCACGCATTCGCAGATTGCCATACCCCGGCATTTGCCGAGCAGATGGATGATACCAGCTTCAAATGCGCCGAAGGGCAGGAGACCACCGTTGATGGCTTCGGCCGCGAAGTTGGCCTGCGCTCCGTTTTGCAGGCCAATGATGCCAAGGCCACCACCGCCGAGGCCAAGGTCATGCCGATCATTGCCGAGGCCCTGCGGCGCATGGCGGCGATCGACGCCGGCATTCAGCTCAAGATCAGCGACGTCACTGTCGCGCTTGCTCGCGATGGCGCTACGTCCAACCAGGATGCGAAGGTAGACAAAGTCTGGGGTATTGCCACCATGTTCGAGGGTGAGTGCATTCTCGAGCTTTATCCCGCCCGAATCCTCAAAAGCGCAAAGTCCAGCGACGAAGCCCTGCTGTTTGTCGTGGCGCACGAACTGTTCCACTGCGTACAATATGCTACATGGCCCGACATGATGGCCGACTACGCCAAGTACAACTGGATCGTAGAAGGCACGGCAGAGACAGTTGCCCAGGCGGTCTATCCCAGTATCCACGAAGCGCTTCTACAGGGGCATCGTTTCGCCGACCGCTTCCGCGACACACCCCTTACCCAACTCACATATGAGAACGTCGCATTCTTCTCCTGGGTCTGGGAGCAGGATCCGGCGCTTGTGTTCAAGCTGGTGTCGGCCATGCCCATCGGCGGCAACGAAGCGGCCCAGCAGCAAGCGCTGCTTGGTGTCATAGGTGCACCAGAACTTTCCCGTTTCGTGCGCGACTTTGTGGACAACAAAGTCAGAACGCCCGGTGGCGACGATCCGCTCTTCGGTGGGTACGTTCTGCTGATGGATACCAATATTGGCGTGGTGCACTTTGACCACGACGAAAGCCGCGATCTGGTCACCAAGCCCTTCGCAATGTTTGCGCTGGACGCCGAGTTCCGTGGCGCGGCCTATGCAATCGACATCACTGACAAAGGCAGTGTCATGACCCAACACCGCCAGATGCAGGCGGTGGCGGGTTCGGAGGATCTGGCCACTGCCGGCGAATGGACCCTGGGCCCCATCTCCGCAGAAGGCGATTGTTCCACGACAGCCACCTACCGCCTCGCCGGCATGGCCATCGGCGATGCCAAGGTCGGGGTCACAGCCAAGGCCCAGGGCGACACAACCAAATCCACCGCATGTAGCGTCACCGCCGCCATGGACCAGTGCCTGGTC
>JAHJOS010000228.1 GCA_018820005.1 Alphaproteobacteria bacterium
CAGCACCGTGACCTCGATGCCGCGCATGCGCAGTCCGGCGGCTGCCTCCAGGCCGAGCAGTCCGCCGCCCAGCACGACGGCCCTGGCGCCCCGCCCACAGGCGGCGATCATCCTGTCGACGTCGTCGAGATCGCGATAGGTGATGACGCCCTCGAGCTGGTGACCCGGAATGGGCGGCACAAAGGGGCTCGAGCCGGTGGCAATCACCAGCCTGTCGTAAGGGGCCACAATGCCTGTGGTGGACAGCACTGTCTTGGCTTCGCGGTCGATCAATGTCACCGGCGCGGACTTGTGCAGGGTGACATTGTTGTCCGCGTACCACTCATCGCCATGGGTGATGATTTCTTCGTAGGTCTTTTCACCCGACAACACGGGCGAGAGCATCAGGCGATTGTAGTTCACCCGCGACTCGGCGTTGAAAATGGTGACGTCGAACCGGCCAGGGGCGCAGTCGAACAGATGCTCAAGCATCCGCCCCGGCGCCATGCCATTGCCGATGATGACGAGTTTTTCAGCCATCGTGCTTCTCCTATTCCGCTGCCGCAATGCCGTCGCCCGGGCGCAGGGCGCGCTTGGAACGGATGCGGTCGAGTGTTTGCTGGTCGGGGTTGGCGCCACCTTCATAGGCTTCGAGGAAATCGAGCAGTTCCTCGCGGTAGGCGTAGTAGTCCTTGTGGGCGAGCAGACCCTTGCGCGAACGGGGCCGCGGCAGATTGACGTCCATGACATTGCCGATCCGCGCATTGGGGCCGTTCGACATCATCACCACGCGATCAGCCAGCAGAATGGCTTCATCGACATCATGGGTGACGCAGATGGCCGTAACCTGCGTTCTGGCCCAAACGTCCATCAGCACATCCTGCAGTTCCCAGCGGGTGATGCTGTCGAGCATGCCGAAGGGCTCATCGAGCAGCAGCAGCTTGGGCGATAGCGCAAAGGCGCGGGCAATGCCGACGCGCTGGCGCATGCCATTGCTCATCTCGGCGGCCAGACGATGCATGGAATCGCCCAGCCCGACGCGGGCCAGGTAATATTCCACCACATCGCGCCGCTCGGCGGCCGAGGCCTTGGGATAAACCCGGTCAACGCCCAGCGCGACATTTTCGCGGGCGGTAAGCCAGGGCATCAAAGAGGGCGACTGGAACACCACAGCCCGTTCCGGCCCGGCGCCAACGACGTGCTGGTTGTCCAGCACAATGCCACCACTCGAAATCGGGTTAAGCCCGGCCACCATCGAGAGCACGGTGGATTTTCCGCAGCCCGAGTGGCCGATCAGGGTGACGAACTCGCCCTTTTTCATCTTGAAATCGAAGCGGTCCACGACCGTCAGCGGACCCTTGGCGGTGGGATAGACCTTGCTGACTTGCGAGAACTCGAGATAGCGCTCGCTGGCACTCGACTGCGCGGCCTTGGCATAGGCTTCGGGCAAGGGGCGCGACTTTCCGCGATTGATCGGCACGACCTTTGGCAGAGCGATCTCGCGGTCTTCGCCGTTCTGCCGTGCAGCACCGATATCCATCAGATATTCGGTGATCTCGCGCCGCAGGGCGATGAAATCATCATTGCCGTTGAGCTCGGCACGATCGCGCGGACGGGCGATATCGACCTTGAACGACGGCCCCAGCGTGGCGCCCGGGCCCGGGGTCAGCGGAATGACACGGTCGGCGAGCAGGATGGCCTCATCCACGTCATTGGTGATCATGACGATGGTCTTCTTCTCGGCTTCCGAGATGATGGCGAACTCGTCCTGCAGTTTGGCGCGCGTCAGCGCATCAAGTGCCGACAGGGGTTCGTCCAGCAGCAGCACTTCGGGCTGCATCGCGAGGGCGCGGGCCACCGCCACGCGCTGGCGCATGCCACCCGACAGTTCGGCAGGACGACGGTCCGCCGCGTGGCTAAGCCCCACCATGTCGATATAGCGCTGGCGAATGGTCTGGCGCTCGGCCCTGGACTTCTTGGTGTGCACGGCATTGATCGCCAGATCGATATTGCCTGCCACGGTCAGCCAGGGCATCAGCGAATAGGACTGAAACACCACGCCGCGCTCATGGCCCGGCCCCGCGATTTCCTTGCCCTTGTAGATTACGCCGCCCTGATCGGGTTCGATCAGGCCCGCGATCAGCGAGATCAGCGTGGTCTTGCCGGCTCCGGAAAAGCCCAGGATGGCGACGAATTCGCCAGCGTCGACGGAGAGGTTGATGTCCTTGAGCACCTCGACACGCTTCGCGCCCTCGCCATAGAATTTGGAAATGCCCGAAAGTTCGAGAAGCACTGTCATCGCGCGCTCCTATCGCTGGCCGGAATAAGTGAAGGCGGCCTGCAGCGCGAACATCACCCGATCGAGCATGAAGCCGATGATGCCGATGGTGAGCACGGCCACCATGATGCGGGCCAGCGAGTTGGACGAGCCGTTCTGGAACTCGTCCCAGACGAATTTGCCCAGCCCCGGATTCTGCGCCAGCATTTCGGCGGCAATCAGCACCATCCAGCCCACACCCAGCGACAGGCGCAGCCCGGTAAAGATGAGCGGCAGGGCCGAGGGCAGCACCAGCTTGGCGATGGTGGTGGGTGTTGAGAGCTGCAGCACCTTGCCCACATTGATCAAATCCTTGTCGATCGAGGCCACCCCCAATGCGGTATTGATCAGCGTCGGCCACAGCGAGCACAGCGTCACGGTCACAGCCGAAATCACTAGCGCCTTTGGGAACGCGCCATTGGCATCGACGTAAACCGCCGACACGATCATGGTCACAATGGGTAGCCAGGCCAGCGGCGACACCGGCTTGAACAATTGCACCAGCGGATTGAGCGCCCCGTTGAACGATCGGCTGAGCCCCGAGGCAATGCCGAGGGG
>JAHJOS010000229.1 GCA_018820005.1 Alphaproteobacteria bacterium
AGCTCGGCCTGGCGCAGCACGGCGACGGTGGTGGCGATCGATGATCCCTATCGGCTGGTGGTGAGCGGGCTGGGCAGTTTTGCCGAGGGCTGGTTCAGTTTTGGCAGCGGGCAATGGAACAGCGGCCGCAGATCTGGCGGGCGCGATGGTATTCTGGGGCACGCGCGCGGTGGCGGCAGCGATGTGCTGGCCTTTGCCACGCGCGTGGGGGATTGGGCCGAGCCCGGCGACACGCTGACCGTAACAGCGGGTTGCGACCGACGTTTTGCCACTTGTCAGGGCAAGTTCGGCAATGCCGTCAATTTTCGTGGCTTTCCCCATATTCCGGGCAGCGACTATGTGCTGCGCCATCCGCGCAATGGCGATGCGCTGGACGGTCGGGCGGTGGTGCGGTGAGCGCGGAACTGGTGGTGGCTGCGGCGCGGGCCTTTGTCGGCACGCCCTATCGGCACCAGGCCTCGACCCCGGGGGCAGGCTGCGATTGCCTGGGCCTGCTGCGCGGCGTGTGGCGCACTCTTTATGGGGCCGAGCCCATGGTGGTGCCGCCCTATCGCGCCGACCGCCGCGACCCGGGCAATGCGTCTGCCCTCAAGGACGCCGCCGAGCGCTTCCTGCTGCCGGTCGAGGGGCCGCCGGCGGCGGGGCAGGTGGTTCTCTTCAGCCTCGGGAGCGACGCGCCGCGCCATTGCGCCATTCTGGTCAGCCCCACCCGCTTCATCCACGCGCAGGAACGGCTGGGCGTGGTGGAAGCCAATCTGACCGAGGGCTGGGGCCGGCGGATCTGGGGGCGGTTCGCGTTTCCGCCGGTGTCGAGCGCCACTTCAGACCACTGATGGAGCCGTGATGCGTCTTTCCTTCTCGGAAAGGCGGCGGCAACGCCAACCAAAAAGGACCAGCCCATGGCAACACTTGCACTATCACTGGCCGGTCAGGCCGTTGGTGGCCTCGTGGGTGGCCCGATTGGCGCCACCATTGGCCGGGCGCTGGGCGCGCTGGCCGGAAGCGCCATCGATAGCGCGCTGTTTGCCGAGCCGACCCAGACCAATTTTGCCGACATTCGCCTGCAGGGTTCTAGCGAGGGCGGCGCCGTGCCGCGGCTTTATGGCTGGGGCCGGCTGGCGGGCAATATCATCTGGGCCCGTGAGCTTGAACTGCTGGGTGCCGAAAGCGCCGGGGCCAAGGGATTTGGCGAGCCGGCGCAGGACGAGGTCGGCGCCAGCTTCGCCGTGGCGTTCTGCGAGGGCGAAGTGGCGCGGCTGGGGCGCATCTGGGCCGATGGGCAATTGCTCGATACCCAAGGGCTGACGCTGCGGTTTTATCACGGCACCCAGACCCAATTGCCCGATGGGTTGATCGAGGCCACTCAGGGTGCTGCCCCGGCCTATCGCGGGCTTTGCTATCTGTTGGTCGAAAACCTGCCGCTCAGCCGCTTCGGCAACCGCATTCCGCAACTGTCGGTGGAACTGTGCCGGGTGGTGGGCGAACTTGAGCCGCAGATCCGCGCGGTGACGGTGATCCCCGGCGCCACCGAATTTGGCTATGACCCGACGCCGCGCCTGCGTATCGTGGGGCCGGGCAGCAGCGTGGGCGAGAACAGCCACATTTCGAGCGCCATGAGCGACTGGAGCTGGTCGATCGACGAGCTGGTCGCGCTGTGCCCCAATCTGCGCCATGTGGCGCTGGTGGTGGCCTGGTTTGGCGATGACCTGCGCTGCGGCCAATGCCAGATCTCGCCGCGCGTTGAAGGGGCTTCGCGGCCCATGCTGGATACCGACTGGTCGGTGATGGGACTGACGCGGGGCGATGTGCCCGTGGTGTCGACCCATGATGGCGGCGCGGCCTATGGCGGCACGCCATCGGACAGTGCGGTGCTGGCCGCCATTGCCGATCTCAAGGCACGCGGGCTGGGCGTGACGCTTTATCCGCTCATCATGATGGATATCCCGAGTGGCAACAGCCTGCCCAACCCGCATGGTGGCGGGACGCAGCCCGCCTATCCCTGGCGGGGGCGTATTACCTGTCATCCGGCGCCCGGGCAGGCCGGATCGCCCGACAAGACGGCCGGCGCTGCGACGCAGGTGGCTGGTTTTGTTACCAATTACCGCACCATGGTGCTGCATTATGCCGGGCTGGCCCAGGCTGCCGGCGGTGTCGACGCGTTCATCATCGGCTCCGAAATGGTGGGGCTGAGTACCGTGCGCGGCGCCGGCAACAGCTTTCCTTTCGTGACGGCGCTGGTCAGCCTTGCCGCCGATGTGC
>JAHJOS010000230.1 GCA_018820005.1 Alphaproteobacteria bacterium
AGCTCTTCAGGCGAAGTGGCCCCGGTCTGGCGCATCAGCCAGGCCTGCGCCTGGGCATAGGCGTCGGCCTTGATGGCACCATTGCTTTCCATGTTGAAATTATAGACCACCGCCGCCGTGCCCAGCATGCGGCCACCGACAACATCGAGGGGGCTGTGCATGCCGGCCAGGATCCGGTCATCGCCCAGTTGATAGGCGCGGGTCAGCATCTCCTGGTACCGCTCTGGCACGAGATAGGCCATGGTCAACCCATTGCGCCAGGCCTCTGCCGTATGGCCGCTGGGAAAGCCACCATCCTTGACAGGGGTACCGCTCTTGGCGGCTTCCAGCGTGGGAACAACGGCGACGTCCATGCTCCAGCGCCAGGGCCGAGCATATTTGAAAAAGCGCTTGGTCGGTTCGGTCGATGCGTCCACGCCCACCAGGTTCAGCAGGTCCACTGACAGGCCCAGCTCGTCATTGGCCGGCTGGTCATCGACCATGCTGCCGACCCCGACATTGTTGCCATGGTCCTCATATTTGACCGATGTAGCGTCAGCCGGCACGCCATTGATGGTGGTGAACTGCCACGCGCCCGAGCGCCAGGCGTCCGTTAGCGGTCCCAGACCATCGACCATGCTGGCATTCTTGCCGCGGCGATCGTCGAGATAGGCGTCAATTGCTTGCGCATCAGTGCGCGCTGCGGTGGCAGCAATGACGTAGTCGATATTGGCCGCATGCAACGCTGCATCGACAACCACGCCATCGGTGGCGCTGCCCGGCATGCCATCCCAGTCGGTCTTGGCCACGGCGGCGCAACCATCCTTGGCCTCGGCATCCACATCGGCATCAACAAAGGGGGTGCGTGGCGTCCAGACCTTGAGAAAACCAGACAACAGACGCACGCCGGCATTGGTCTCGGCCGTCGCCGTGCAGGCATCGCCCCGCTGGTTGGTCACGCCGGTATCGACATAGGCGGGGACATCGGCGACAGGCGCAGTATCGACCTGGCCCAGGCCCGTGGGCGCCGCCGGAAGGGTCGCTGCGGACTGGGCAAAAGCGCCCGACGTCCCGACAGCCAGCATCAGTGCCAGGGCCGAAACGACCCCGCGGGATGGATGAAAACGAAGCATGAGCATTTCCTTGTCAAGCAATGGCAGGGACCTGCCAATTAGTCAGGCAGGGTGACAAAGGAGCATAGATTGCATGACATTTCGATGTCACCCAGCGCGACAGCCTGTGAACAACACAGCGGCCGTCCCCCGGGACGACCGCTTTTGAAGGCGGTTTGACCCTGTGGAAAGGCCGCGCTAAGCCGGTTGCGCCAGCGGCTCGGATGGCCGCGATGGTGCAGGAAAAGCCAGTGCCAGCGCCGCAGCGGCAAGCCCGATAGCGGCCGAGCTGATATAGAGCCACTGGTAGTCACCGAACGTGTCAAAGATCCAGCCGCCGCCAACCGGACCAAACGCCATGCCGATCGAGGAGGTCATGGTGATGCCGCCCAGCACAGTACCCGTCACATGGGCCGGGAAATACTCGCGCGCCAACACTGCATAAAGCGGCATCACCCCGCCATAGGCCATGCCCAGCACCATCGCCAGCATGTAGAAATCGCGCAACTGCGTCACATAGATATAGGTGAAAATGCCCGCCGCCTGCAGCAACAGCCCACCTACGATGACCCGCTTGACCCCCAGCCGGTCCGCCGTAATGCCGAAGAACAGGCGCCCGAAGAGCCCTGCCACGCCCTCCACGCTATAGATGCTGGCCGCCGCCAGCGACGATGCACCGCAGATCATCGCATAGCTCACTGTATGGAAGATCGGCCCCGAATGGGCCGCGCAGCACAGGAAGAACGTACCCGCCAGAACGATGAACTGCGGTGTGCGCACAATGGCGCCCAGGCTGTCGGCGGGCCGGACGGCCCCGTCGCCTGTCGCCACCCCGGCTGGATCTGGCGCAGTTCCCGCCGCCGCAACCGCTGGCGCGGGGCGCACCAGCAATGCCGCCGGCACAATAATGATGACGGCCCCGATGGCAATCATCAGCATGGCACTGCGCCAGCCGACCTGGCCGATCAAAATGCTCGCCAGCGGTGTCACCACCATCGGCG
>JAHJOS010000231.1 GCA_018820005.1 Alphaproteobacteria bacterium
CCAGTACGACCCCCGCCAGGGCATGTGTCGCCATCTTGACCGGCGAGGCCGTGCAGCGAATATCGCGTTCGATCCCATTGGGGCCGACCAACACCAGATCGCCGTCCAGAAATGCCACCTGTCCGGTTTCAAGGCACTGTGACACCGGACAGCGCTGCCGCTCGCCGCTCTCGCCGTCAAACAGCGGGAATACGTCGCGAACGGGGCGACCCATCGCCTTCTGGCTGCTGAACCCTGTCAGCACTTCGGCAGCCGGATTCATGAACACCACATGCCCGCCGGCATCGGTTGAAATCATACCGTCAGCGATCGACTCCAGCGTAATGCGCAGCCGCTCCTTCTCGGCCGCCAGCTCCAGCTCAACCGTCTTGAGTTGGGTAATGTCGGTATCGGTGCCCAGCGTTCGCACCGCATTGCCCGCCTCGTCCCATTCCACCGGCTTGCCGCGGCTCAAAATCCACACATAGCTGCCGTCGCGTTTGCGCTCGCGGTACTCCAGCGCGTCGAAGTCATCGTCGCCACGATCCTGGCGTGCGACATTGTCGAGGACATATTGTACATCATCGGGATGGATGCGGCTGAGCCACTTGGCCTGGTCGCCATCGACATCCTCGTCAGGCGGGATGCCCCGCATCACGCGCCACATCCGTGAATAGAACATCGTATCGGTGCGGATATCGTGGTCCCACACGCCCTGGCGCGCACTTTCAAGTGCAAAGTTCAAGCGACTTTCGGAGAAAGCCAACGCCGCCTCGGCCGCCTTCTGCCTATCGATGCTGGTAATCTGAATAATGACGCAGGGGCCCCCGTCATTGGGGTCTGCATGCAGAACCGATGCGGCCACCAGGACCCAAAGCGAACTGCCATCGTCGTGCCGAAACTGGTGCTCGCCGCGATAGCTGGCTGCCTCGCCGCGCAGAAGTCGCTGTATCTGCAGGAAGACCGCAGCGCCATCGTCGTCATGGACCAGATCGGCCAGCGCCGTACCCAGATTTGGGCGCGCGATATCACCCAGCATCGTCTTGACGGCCGTGTTGGCATACTTGACCACGCCGTTCATGTCGCACACCAGCATGCCAATGGCCGCGGCATCCAGAACATGGGCGAGGATCGTGTCGATCCGCGTCGCTTGGTCTGGTGCCGTGACACTCAATTTCGGCAGGGCAGGGGACATGATCTCATCCTGCCCCATCTGCGTTAATGGTGTGTTGCTCTGATAGTTACACTGTAATTGACTTGATGAAATCGCGCTCTATTGCAAGGCCGTGCCACTCACTGGGTATTTCGCTGTCAAAGATCAACGTATAGGGCCCCGTGTAGCCAGCCTCTTCTGCGAGTGCGACACATTTGCCGAAATCAGTTTCGTCGAGGTCGCCATCAAGGAAGCTGGCTTTGGCGTGGCACAGTTCGGCCCGTCCGAAGATGGATTTGAGGTCCGAATACTTGTCCGGCCCGCCCCAATTGCCAAAATCGCCCAGCAGGCCGACGCGACCGTCGAGCTTGTCGAGCAGGTAGTGCACATGCGCCGGCTCGGCTAGCAGGTCGAACCAGTTTTCGGTTACCAGACGGACGCTGGAGCCCGCATTGCCGTCGGCCAATGCGGTCAATGCCTTGACCGAGCGATCGAGAGCATCGCGCGTCGGCTTCTGCTTGCCAGCGATGATACGTGCATTCTCTGCGCCCAGTTCATTGGCAACCTCGATCCAGCCGGCAATCCAGGCCTGATCGCGTGCGCCATGCTCGGGATGGCTGATATCGCCTGCGTCGATCAGCAGGGTCTGCAGGCGCACATCGGCAATCCGCAACTGGTCGCGCAACTCCCCAAGATAGATCTTGTCGCGACTGCGAAGATGGAACGAGACGATCTCCAGCCGATGGTAGCCATGGTTGGCCAGCACAGAAGGCAGTCCGAGCAGCGATTCTTCACCCTCGCCATAGGTCTCCTGCATCGGCCCGACATCAGACGTCGTCAAATCGTGCGGGAAGGTAGTCCCCAGCAGGCGGTGTAGCGACCAGCTTGAAACGGCGATGCGGTCGGGATTGATCTGGACCATGGCGATTGTCTCCAATTTTGACGCGGACATTTTCACGCCGGTACAATGCGTTCAACCGGTATTATCGTTCAGACTATGGCATTTCCGGGTATCGCCCAGCCGATCGACACAGGGGGCGTTGCATCGAGCTCAGCGGTTGCGTCCCGGCTAGATCTTGTAGATGCGCTCTGCATTCCGATGCAGCAGCTTTGCCTGTTCGTCGTCGCTGGCGCCCTTGATGATCTCGCGGGTAGCGTCCACCCATCGGGTGAGCGAGCCTGTCAGCATCACTACCGGATGATCTGATCCCCAAACCACGCGGTCCCAGCCGAAGCACTCGATGACGTGTTCGACGTAGGGGCGGATGGTTTCGACGCTCCAGTCTGCCCCAGCATAGGCAACCACGCCCGATATCTTGGCCGTCACATTGGGCAACCGCGCGATGGCGCGAATGCCTTCCCGCCACGGGTCAAGGCCGGCGCCCGTTATGTCTGGAACGCCGCAGTGGTCCAGGATGAACGTAACGTCGGGCGCACGCTCTGCCAGCATCTGGCCGATGCCAAGCTGATCGTGCCGCACGCACAGGTCAAAGCTCAGATCATAGTCCGGCAGGTGGCGGATATTCTCCACGAACAGGTCCGACTGGCTCAGATCGTCTGGCGCTTCGTGCAGAATGCGCCGCACGCCTTTGACATGGGCGTGTTCGCTCAACTGTTCGATCTGGTCCACAAAGGTCATGCTCTCTGGACGGCACGCCGCAATGGCACCGGCAATGCGGGGCAGGGTGAGCACGAA
>JAHJOS010000025.1 GCA_018820005.1 Alphaproteobacteria bacterium
GGCATAGCGCCGATCATTGACCCGCACGATGGCGCAAACATCGGCCATGGACTAGCCGGCAACAGCGCCAAACGTCCACTGTGTGCCCAGATTGTCGCGGCCGCACCAACCTCCTATTGTGCGACGTGCGCCCAGAGGGCGACAGGCGAACACAATGCAAGGCATTTCATGCGCGAAGGCGATATCATCAACGGGCTGGTCAAGGGCCTGGCGGTCATCGAGTGCTTCAACGAAGAACACGCGAGCCTGTCGATCACCGACGTGGCCAACCGCACCGGACTCGAACGGGCAACGGCGCGCCGCTGCCTGCTGACCCTGACCCACCTTGGCTATGCCAGCTATGACGGCAAATTCTTTCGCCTGACGCCGCGCATCCTCAATCTGGGGCACTCGTATCTGGCGGCAACGCCCCTGCCGCGCCTGATCCAGCCTTATCTCGACGACCTGTCGGCCCAGATCCATGAATCGTCATCGGCAGCGGTTCTGGACAACACCGAGATCCTCTACATCGCGCGCGCATCGCACCGCCGCGTCATGTCGATCAATCTGGGCGCAGGCGCTCATCTGCCGGCCTATTGCACCTCGATGGGGCGCATCATGCTGGCCGCGCTGCCACCAGCGCAGGCGGCCGATGTACTGCATCGCTCCGAGCTGATCGCCTACACAAGCAAGACCAAGGCTGATCTGGCCACCATAACAACCGAACTGGCGGTGGTGGCAGCGCAGGGCTTTGCGGTGATCGACGAGGAACTCGAACTGGGGCTCTGCTCGATTGCAGTACCCCTGCTGAATGCGCAGGGGCACACGGTGGCCGCGCTCAATATCGGCGCCCAGACGGCCCGCGCCTCGACCTCGCACATGATCGCCAGCTTCCTGCCGCTGATGCGCAAGGTGCAGGCTGAATTGCGCCCGCTGCTGCGCTAGGTCTTGGACACATCCATTTTCGCATCAATGTCACACGCGCGAAATAGGGTCCGACGCAGGCACCGAGCGGTCAGCAGATCGACCCCATGACACCGCCACAGCGCCGGTTGGCCCCTCGGCTGGCCCGAACGCGGCGCCGCCCGGGATTCCAAATGGCGCCAGTGTTAAACGATGTCACAAATGCCACATCAAACGTCTTGTTCAAGATATAATATAACAATTTCAACGCATTAACCTGTCACAAACGCGTCACGCAAACGCAATAAAACTGTCGCGCACCGCCCATATGGTCTGGCTCGTCAAAGGGCGGCACCGGGGAATGACCTTCCGGAATAGCCAGCCAGGTTTGAACTGAATTCCGAAAGGGAACTCCCCATGAAGTCTGCACTTTTCGCCAGTGCTGCCGTGATCGCGCTCGTCGCGTTCGGCACCCCCGTTGCATTTGCCCAGTCGCGTGACACCATCCAGATCGCTGGCTCGTCCACCGTTCTGCCGTTCGCCTCGATCGTTGCTGAAGAATTCGGCGCAGCCTTCCCAGAGTTCAAGACTCCGGTTGTCGGCTCCGGCGGCACCGGCGGCGGCCTCAAGCAGTTCTGCGAAGGCGTCGGCGAAAACACCATCGACATCGCCAATGCCTCGCGCGCCATCAAGGACAGCGAAAAGGAAGCCTGTGTTGCCGCTGGCGTCACCGACATCCGCGAAATCCAGTTCGGCTTTGACGGCATCGTCTTCGCCTCGGCCGCTGGCGGCCCGGACTTCGCCCTGACCCCTGTTCAGGTCTACAAGGCCATCGCGGCTCAGGTTCCGGTTGACGGCAAGATGGTCGACAATCCCTACACCAAGTGGTCGGAAATCGACGCTTCGCTCCCCGATCAGGCAATCGCCCTGGCCATCCCGGGCGCCAACCACGGCACCCGTGAAGTCTTCCAGGAAAAGGTCGTGAACGCCGGTGCCGAAGAAGCCGGTCTGCCCGAAGGCCTGAGCGACGACGAGAAGAAGGCCGCTACCACCACTTTCCGTCAGGACGTGGTTGTCGAGATCGCCGGTGACTACACCGAGACCCTGGCGCGCCTGAGCTCGAACAAGGACACCGTTGGTGTGTTTGGCCTCTCGTTCTACGAGCAGAACAAGGACACTCTCAAGGTTGCCACCGTTGATGGCGTTGTTCCCTCCGCTGAATCGGTTGCCGACGGCCAGTACCCCGTGTCGCGTCCCCTGTTCTTCTACGTCAAGGGCCAGCACATCGGCGTGATCCCCGGCATCGAAGAATATGTCCAGTTCTTCCTCTCCGACGCCATCTCGGGTGCCGGTGGTTCGCTGGAAGCCGCTGGCCTGATCCCGCAGCCTGCCGACAAGACTGCTGAAGTTCTCGCCGCTTTCGAAGCCGGCGCTAAGTAAGAAACTCCTTGGGCCGCGCCACTGGCGCGGCCCATTCCCGTTTGCGAGGGCGCGCAACCATGAATTCTCTGATTATCGCCGGCATGCTGCTTGTTCTGCTCGGCCTGGCGTATCAGTCCGGCTGGTCCCGCAGCCGCGGCCTCGTCACCAGCGCGGGCGTAAAAGTCCACTCCCGCCCGCAATACCACGGCTCCTATGTAGCCATCTGGGCGTTGCTGCCCGCTCTTGTCATTCTGGGCCTGTGGGGCTGGTTTGGCGACGGCATCACCACCAATTTCATTTCCGGCCAGATCCCGGCCGATACGCTGAGCGGTCTTGATCCGGTTGCGCTCAACGCCACCATTGCCCGCATCAAGTCCCTGGCCTCCGGCTATGGCGTGGCCGGCGATGTGCAGCCCTTCGAGCAGGTCGCCGCCGATGCGCTGCGCTCGTTCCAGTTCATCACCTTCCTGGTGGTCGTCGGCGCCGCCGCGGTCGCCGGTGGCGCGGCGCTGTTTTATGCCCGCAGCCGCATCACGGCCCGCCTGCGGGCCCGCAACGCCGTCGAGCGCGTGGTCAACATTGCGCTGATGGCCTGCTCGGGCGTGGCCATCCTGACCACCATCGGCATCGTGGCATCGCTGCTGACCGAGGCCATCCGCTTCTTCTCCTTCGTCAGTCCGCTCGAGTTCTTCTTCGGCACGGTCTGGAACCCCAGCTTCTCATCGACCGACACCGGCGCGCATGGCCAGTATGGTCTGCTGCCGCTGCTGGCCGGCACGCTGATGATCACGGTCATCGCCATGCTGGTGGCAGTGCCGGTGGGTCTGATGGCCGCCATCTACCTCAGCCAGTATGCTCACCCGCGCCTGCGCGCAGTCGCCAAGCCGATCATTGAAATTCTGGCCGGCATCCCCACCATCGTCTTCGGCTTTTTCGCCCTGGTAACGGTGGGGCCCTTCCTGCGCGACCTGGGTGGCTTCATTGGGCTCGACATCAAGGCGACCAGTGCGCTCACCGCTGGCGTGGTGATGGGCATCATGATCATCCCCTTCGTGTCCTCGCTCAGCGACGACATTCTCAACCAGGTGCCGCGCACCCTGCGCGACGGTGCCTATGGCCTTGGCGCCACCAAGTCCGAAACCATCCGCAACGTGCTGCTGCCGGCCGCCCTGCCCGGCATCGTGGGCGCCTTCCTGCTGGCCGTCAGCCGCGCCGTGGGTGAAACCATGATCGTGGTACTCGCAGCCGGCAATAGCCCGGTGCTGCGCGGCAATCCTTTCGAGCCGGTGGCCACCATTACCGTCTCGATCGTCAACCAGCTCACCGGCGATAGCGATTTCGCCGGGCCGCAGTCCCTGGTTGCCTTCGCTCTGGGCCTGACGCTCTTCGTCATCACCCTGTGCCTGAACATCTTCGCCCTCTACATTGTCCGTCGCTTCCGGGAGCAGTACGAATAGTCATGACCGCTACTGTGTCCATTACCCACCAGACGTCGCTCGAACGCACAAAGCTCATCCGCGCCAGCCTGACCCGGCGCAATCTGAGCGAGAAGATTTTCCGCGGCCTCGGCCTGACCGCGGTTGTCCTGGCCCTGGGCTTTGTTGCCCTGCTGTTCATCGACGTAGGTCGCAAGGGCATTCCCGCCTTTGTCCAGTCGAACCTGCACCTGTCGGTGACCTTCGATCCCGCCATCGTCGGGGGCGAGGTGCCGCCGGTTCAGGTCGCCGGCCAGTCCGATGCCGACTTCCAGGCCGCCAATCTCAAGTGGCAGCGCAGCGTTGCCATGCTGAACTGGAACAAGGTGATCGAGGCCAGCCTGCGCACCCTGGTGCCTGCCGGCATCGAGATCTCCAGCAAGGACCTGCTGACCATCGCCGAAACCGATGCCCGTCACGAAGTGCGCGAACGCTTCGTCGCCGACCACAGCCTGCTGGGCAAGACGGTGGATATCGACGTGCTTGCCTCGGCCAATGCCGCCAACTGGATCAAGGGCAATATCGACCGCTCCCTGCCCGACAACCAGCAGCAGCTTTCGGCCCCCACCCGCGCCGTCATCGACTCCATGGTGGCCAATGGCGCCATCAGCAACGGCTTTTCCTGGTCGATCCTGACCAATGTGGACAGCCGCTCGGCCCCGGCCAGCGCCGGTCTGCTCGGCGCCTTCGTGGGCACGCTCTACATGATGCTGATCGTGATCGTGCTCGCCGTGCCGATCGGGGTCGCCAGCGCCATCTATCTCGAGGAATTTGCCCCCAAGTCGCGCCTGACCGACTTCATCGAGGTCAACATCAACAATCTGGCGGCGGTGCCCTCCATCGTCTTCGGCCTACTCGGCGCGGCTGCCTTCATCAACTACATGCACCTGCCCATTTCGGCCCCCATCGTGGGCGGCCTGGTGCTGACGCTGATGACGCTGCCCACCATCATCATCGCCACCCGTGGCGCGCTGCTGGGCGTCTCGCCAGCCCTGCGCCAGGCGGCGCTGGGCATGGGTGCTTCCAAGACGCAGATGGTGTTCCACCATGTGTTGCCGGTCACTTTCCCCTCGATCCTGACCGCCACCATTCTGGGTGTCGCCCATGCGCTTGGTGAAACGGCACCCCTGCTGCTGATCGGCATGAAGGCATTCGTTGCCTCCGTCCCCGCAACGCCGTTCGATCAGGCCACCGCCCTGCCCGTCCAGATCTATCTCTGGCAGGGCAATGAGAACCGCAATTTCTTTGAACCCCGCACCGCCGCAGCGATCATCGTCCTGCTCTTGGTCATGATCTGCCTGAACGGCGTCGCGATCTACCTGCGCAGCCGCCTCGAAAAGCGCGCCTGATCGCGATACCAGACACAAGGATGACGCAAATGGATATGGTCGCCGGCAAGGTTAAAATGACTCAGCAATCAGTGAACAGCACCATGAACCCCATCGACGCACTCGAACGCCCGATCCGCCTGACCGCGCGTGACGTCACCGTACATTATGGTGCCAAGCAGGCCCTGCACGGCATCTCGATCGACATTCCTGATCGCGCCGTCACTTCCTTCATCGGGCCATCGGGCTGTGGCAAGTCCACCTTCCTGCGCTGCATCAATCGCATGAACGACACCATCGAGGGCGCCAAGGTCGGCGGCACCATCAAGCTGGACGGCGACGATATCTACGATCCCAATCTGGACGTGGTGGAACTGCGCGCCCGTATCGGCATGGTCTTCCAGAAGCCCAATCCCTTCCCCAAGTCGATCTATGAAAACGTCGCCTATGGCCCCAAGATCCATGGCCTGGCCCGTTCCAAGACCGACATGGACGAGATCGTCGTCTCCTCGCTGCGCAAGGCGGGCCTGTTCGAGGAGGTCAAGGACCGTCTCAATGAACCCGGCACCGGGCTCTCGGGCGGCCAGCAGCAGCGCCTGTGCATTGCCCGCGCCATCGCGGTGGGCCCCGAAGTGATCCTGATGGACGAGCCCTGCTCGGCCCTGGACCCCATCGCCACCGCCATCATCGAAGAGCTGATCGACGAGCTGCGCGAGAACTACACCATCGTCATCGTCACCCACTCCATGCAGCAGGCGGCTCGCGTCAGCCAGCGCACGGCGTTTTTCCACCTGGGCAATCTGATTGAAGAAGGCGTCACCGAAGACATCTTCACCAATCCAGAACACAAGCAGACCCAGGACTATATCATGGGCCGTATCGGCTAAGACGCGACGCCGGCAGACGCCGCGTCCAGCAAGGTCCAGAGGAACAAGCATGGCACCCGAACACATCGTTTCATCCTACAATGACGAACTGATCGCCCTGGCACAGACGATTGCCGAAATGGGTGGTGAGGTTGAAGTCGCCATCGAGAATGGCACCAAGGCCCTGCTGACGCTGGATCGCGAACTGGCCGACCTCACCATCATCGCCGATCAGCGCATCGACGACATGCAGCGCCGCATCGATGACATGGCCGTGTCCATGATCGCCCGGCGCCAGCCCATGGCGTCCGATCTGCGCTCGATCGTCACCGCCATCCACGTCGCATCCGACCTGGAACGCGTCGGCGACATGGCCAAGCAGCTGGCGCGCCGCTCGCTCAAGCTCGAAGGCATGAGCCTGCAGCCCACGTTCTACAACGGCGTCAAGAACATGACCGCCCTGGTGCTGCGCCAGATCAAGGAATCGCTGAACGCCTATTCCAACCGCGATGCCCAGGGCGCCATCGAGGTCTGCAATCGCGATGACGAAGTCGATGCCATGCACACCTCGCTGTTCCGCGAACTGCTCACCTATATGATGGAAGACCCGCGCAACATCACCCCCTGCACCCATCTGCTGTTCTGCGCCAAGAGCCTGGAGCGTATCGGTGATCACGCCACCAATATCGCCGAGCGCGCCTATTACCTGCAGACCGGCAAGCAGCTGTCGACCGAAGTCGAGCAGTTGCAGCGGACACAGATCAAGGTCTAGTCGATGTCAGCCACCATTCTCGTTGTCGAGGACGAAGGCGATATCGCCATCCTCCTGCGCTACAATCTGGAAGCCGAGGGCTTTCGCGTCGTCACCGCAGAAACCGGTGATGAGGCAACCCTGGCCATCCAGGACAAGCTGCCCGACCTGATCCTGCTCGACTGGATGCTGCCCGAAATCTCCGGCATCGAACTGTGCCGCCGCCTTCGGGCGCGCGAGGAAACTGCCCGCGTGCCGATCATCATGCTCACCGCCCGCGGTGAGGAAGAAGAGCGCGTGCGGGGCCTGGCCACCGGCGCCGACGACTATGTGGTCAAGCCTTTCTCGGTGCCCGAACTGGTCGCGCGCATCCATGCGCTGCTGCGGCGCGCCAATCCGAACCTGGTCACCGCCGCGCTGCGCGTTGGCGATCTCGAACTTGACCGCACCACCCACCGCGTGCGCCGCGCCACCCGCGACGTGCACCTGGGCCCCACCGAATATCGCCTGCTCGAATATCTGATGCGCCACCCCGGTCGCGTCTATTCGCGCGAGCAATTGCTTGATGGCGTCTGGGGCAATGACGTCTATGTCGACGAACGCACCGTGGACGTCCACATCGGCCGCCTGCGTCGCGCCATCAACCGTGGCCGCGAAACCGACCCCATCCGCACCGTCCGCGGCGCCGGCTATGCCTTTGACGAACGCTTCGCCCAGGTCGCCTGAGCGGCCGCGATCAATGACCGCCTGATCGTTATGCCCAGCGGGGCTAGATCGGGCGGGACTATCCCCAAGAGCACCCGACTGTACTAATCTGCTTTCCAAAGAGGAGGCGGAACTGTCGGAGCGCGAAATCCCCCTGGCCGGCGGCCAGGTCAACACTGTGGTGCGCATCGGCGATACGGTTCGCCGCGCCACCCAGCGCGACACAAGCCTGCAGCGGGCGCTGCTCGATCATCTGCAGGCCAAAGGTTTTGTCCATGCCCCACGTTTCCTGGGGCATGACGACACGGGCCGCGACATCCTCACCTACCTGCCCGGCGAAGTCCTGTTCGACAAGGATGATTTCAGCGACGCCCAACTCGCCGGTGCGGCACGCCTCTTGCGCCGGTTCCACGACTGCACAGCCGATTTCCCGCCCGTGCGCGATGCCGGGGCAGAAATCATGTGCCACAACGATTGGACACCCGCCAACACGGTGTTCGTCAAAGATGTCCCTTTCGGCATGATCGACTTCGATACCATCATGCCCGGCACAAGGCTGTGGGACCTGACCTATAGTGCCTGGACGTGGCTGGGCCTGAGCGAGGAACGCTGGAGCCCGCACGATCAACTGCGGCGCCTCGAACTTTTCGTCGCCGCCTATGACCATCCTTCATGCACGCCAGCGCTGGTGGCAGCGTGCCTGCCTGCCCGCCAGGCCGGTCGCGCACATTGGGCCACGCAACAGGGCCGCAGCGCCGGGGCAGACTGGGCCAATGCCTGTCTCGCCTGGACGCTGAGCAACATCACCAATCACTACCACCCCGACGGCTTGCCCTGACGCTGCGCAGGGGCCCGCTGGCCCGTTACACCTCCGCGACACCCCGCAGCGGCGTTTCATCATCCAGCGGCACGGTCTGCCGCTCGATCATGCGGTGCACATGGGGCGGCCCGTCGCCGCGATGCAGCGCCCGCAGGTTTTCGATATTGTCCGCGTCGGCCTTGGTGCGCCGCAGATTGTGCCGGACATAGTCCACCCAGGTGGGCACGTGGTAGCTTTCAACCCAGAGATCGGGCTGTTCCAGATCGCGCAGCAAGGCCCATTGCCGGGCCCCGTCGCGCAGCCTGATACGGCGCCTATCGGTCATCAGCGCCAGGAATTTTGGGATATCGCCCTGCTCGATCCGATAGTCCACCATCACC
>JAHJOS010000026.1 GCA_018820005.1 Alphaproteobacteria bacterium
CACCCAGCCTCTCCCTGAAGCGGGACGTGCCGCGCGGTGGGCGGGACCGGTTTCGGGGCTCTGGATTTTCAAAATGGACCTCGCCGCGGCCCCCGTGAGCGCGACAGTTTTCAGGCACTATGACTGCACTTACCCCTAGAATCCGTTCGGCCCTTGTCGTTGTCTTTACGCTGCTGGTCTCGGCCGGCGGCGGTTGGGCAGCAGCATTGCTGGGGCTGCCGGCGGGGTGGCTGATGGGCGGGGCGCTGGCGGTGGCGGCAGCATCGATGGCGGGCATGCCGATGCGGTTGCCCAACCGGCTGCGCGACGTGACGTTTCTGCTGATCGGCATGTCGATGGGCGCGACGGTGGCGCCAGACAGCCTGGTGCTGATTACCAGCTGGCCGCTGAGCATAGCGGCGCTGGCGCTCGAACTGGTGCTGATCGTGGCGCTCACCGGCTGGATGCTGGCGCGGGTTTTCAAGCTCGATACCGGCACGGCCTATCTGAGTTCGTTTCCCGGCCATCTGTCGTTCGTGATGGGCATTGCATCTGCCGGGGTGGGGGATCCGCGCCAGATTGTCATCATCCAGGTGATCCGCATTCTGATGCTGACCATCTGCGTGCCGATTGGCGCGATGTTCCTGCCCATCGACCATTTCGCCCCCAAGGTGGCGACCGACTTTCTCGACATAGGGCAATTGCTGGCGCTGGCAGCCGGCTGCGGTGCGGTGGGGCTGATATTCGTCTGGCTCAAGATGCCGGCGGGTTTTGTGCTGGGCGCCATGGCGGCGGCCACCGGCGCCAAGCTGGCCGGATTTTACACCCAAGCCATGCCCGTGCCGCTGGTGACCATGACCTTCGTGCTGACCGGGGCGCTGATCGGCTCGCGCTTTGCCGGCATCACGCGGCAGGAATTTCTTTCCGCAGCCAAGGGCGGTGTGATCGCAACGGCGATGACAGTGGGTATCGTCAGCGCCATGGCCTTTCTGGTCAGCCTTGTGGTCGACATGCCCTACGGCCAGATCTGGCTGGGGCTGGCACCGGGCGCGCTCGAGGGCATGGGTGCGCTCGGCATTGCGCTGGGCTATGACACCGCTTTTATCGCGGCGCATCACGTGTTGCGCCTGTTGATGCTGACGCTGGCCATTCCTAGTGTCGTTATGCTGATCCAGCGACGCGAGAGCGCCACATTGCCCGTTCAGAAATAGGGCAAAAGGAGACCATTTCATGCTTAGAAACACCCTGGCCGTGCTCGGCTTGACGCTATTGGCCACCCTGCCCGCCCAGGCTGCGCTGTGCAGCGGCAGCGGCGAGGGTCTGAGCTATGGGTTCAGCCTGGGCATTGGGTCCAATATCACCGAGGATGACCAGAACCAGATCGACCTGGTGAACCTGCGACGCCTGGGGGTGGACGCGACCAGCGTGGAGCGCTGGGGCGGTTGCCTGCGCGCTTTTGTGCGCAAGCCGACGGGTGGCGAGGAAATGCAGTATTTCGAGCCAGGAACCTATAAGCGCGTGCAATAGCGCCGGCAGATTTGATGGGTTGAACATGGCTGGGACATGGCGGGAACATGACCGGCGCCTTACCAGCCATTTCCATAATTTCATAAGCCTTACAGGGCTTTAACTGGAGCGATGAGCAGGATGGCGGCTAGATGGGGGCGTTGATTTCCAACGCCATGAGGACTTTCAAAATGCTCAAAACCATCATCACCGCCGCCTTCGCTACCGTTTCGCTGGTTACCGTTTCCTTGCCGGCGCAGGCCGCCACAGGCAATGACAGCGTGGGCTGCGACGCCGGCTATTCCATCAGCGACAATGCTGACAGCCTCATCACCCGCCTTGAAGCCAAGGGCGTTGCCGTTTCGGGTGTAGAAGACTGGAGCGGCTGCGTGCGGGCCTATGTGACCAAGGCCGATGGCACTACCGGCATGGTGATCTATGACCCAACCTATTTGACCCCTGTCAGCCAAAGCAATGACGCCAACGTCTGATCGACAAGGCTAACGGCCGCCACCTCCGGTTCGCGCAAGCGGGGACCGAGGACGGCGGCCTCCACTTCATGGCACGGCAACAAGCGCCAGGCCTGTTGCTGCGGGAACGGCGATGAAGGCATAGCCATTGGGCCCCAGTTGCAACGTGCTGGCGGTCAGAGTGGCGTTATTGCAAACCGGTTCGATGGATGCGCCTGCAGGCAGACCGCTGAGGTTGAGCTGATGGGGCCCACCCGACAGGTTGAACAGACACAGCATGGTGCGACCATCCAGCGTGCGCGAGAAGGCGAGGATGGGTTCGCTCACATCGAAGAAATCGATATCGCCTAGCGCGAGCATGGGCTGGATTTTGCGCCAGGCGAGGATGCGGCGATAGAACGCCAGGGTCGAGTTTTCGTCCGCTTGCTGGCTGGCGACGCTCAGCGCAGATTGCGGCGCCTTGAGCGGCAGCCAGGGCTTGCCGCTGGTAAAGCCATTGGGGGCATCGCCCGCGTCCCACGGCATGGGCGTGCGGCAGCCATCGCGCCCCTTGTCCTCGGGCCAGAAGCGGATGCCGCGCGGGTCCGTCAATTCCTCAAAGAGCAGGTCCGTCTCGGGCAGCCCCAGTTCCTCGCCCTGATAGAGGCAGACTGAACCACGCAGTGAGAGCACCAGCGCCAGCGTCTGCCGCGCCAGTGCAGGCAGGTCACCGGCGTGCTCGGCCCAGCGACTGATGTGGCGCGGCACATCGTGATTGGAAAAGCTCCAGCAGGGCCAGCCATCGGGTCCGACCCTAAAGAACTTCTCGATACGGGTGCGGAAGTGGGCAGCGGAAAATTGGGGCCCCAGGAAATCAAAGCCATAGCACATGTGCAGCGTGTCGCCGCCTGAGGTGTACTCCGCCATCAGTTGCAGCGACTTGTGGCTATCGCCCACCTCGCCCACAGACGTGGTGCCGGGGAACTGATCGAGCAAAGCACGGACGCGGCGCAGGAAATCGAGATTTTCCGGCTGGCTCTTGGAATATTCGTGCACCTGCCATTCGTAGGGGCTGGGCGCGTGGGGGCCCTTTAACGCCTTGGGATCAGCCGGATTGGACCGCAAAAGCTTATCGTGGAAATAGTAGTTCACCGTGTCGAGCCGGAAGCCGTCGATGCCCCGCTGGAGCCAGAAGCGCATGACATCGAGCACCGCATCCTGAACCTGCGGGTTGTGGAAGTTGAGGTCGGGCTGGCTGATCAGGAAATTGTGCAGATAATACTGCCCGCGCGTGCCGTTCCACTCCCAGACGCTGCCGCCGAACACCGCCGGCCAATTGTTGGGCGGCGAGCCATCGGGATTGGGGTCGGCCCAGACATACCAGTCGGCGCGGGCATTGGTGCGGGAATATTTGCTTTCCTGGAACCAGGCGTGCTGATCCGAAGTGTGGCTGATCACCTGATCCATGATGACCTTGATGCCGCGCGCATGAGCCTGCTCGATCAGCGTGTCAAAATCCTGCAGCGAGCCGAACAGCGGATCAATCTCGCAATAGTCCGAGACGTCGTAGCCCATATCGGCCTGGGGCGATTTGGTGATCGGGGAGAGCCAGATGCAGTCGATCCCCAGGCTCGCGATGTGATCGAGCCGAGCAATGATGCCGGGCAGATCGCCGACGCCATCGCCATTGCTGTCCTGAAATGAGCGGGGGTAGACTTGATAAATTACGCCGCCACGCCACCATTCCGTCATCACGCACGCTCCGTCGGGCCTGTGTCAACAAATCAGCCCGAGGGCCTGCATTTGTCGAGAGCCTAACGGGTCACGTGCGCCGAAGGAAACCCCCATGACGCAGACGTGCCGCCCACCTGTGGCAGGACAAAGCCGGCTTCAGGCTGAGGGGTGGCTGGCGGCAAATGCCAGCAAGTCTAGGCTGCGGGCGCACAGTGTCGCCAGTTTCGGGCACGCCGCGGCGGCGCCAAGAGCGGGGACGGTGCCCAAAAAATCCATGGTCGCGACCACGGCAGCGTCGGCGCCATTGGGGGTGGCACCGCCGAACCAGCCGGCCTCGGGCGTCTGCGCTTCGAGAGCGGCCAGCCCCTGGCGCAGCTGGGTTGAAAGGCGCTGGACCCAATCGGCCCAGACCAGATCGGCGGGACGGCGCTCGGTCTCGTAAACATAGGCCACGCCCTTTTCGGCGATGGCATTGGCAAGCGCGATGATCTGCAGACAGGCAACCCGCTCGGCGCCATTGGCTGGCAGCAGGCGACGATCGGCGTCGGCCGAGGTTTCGAGATAATCGATGATAGCAGCGGTTTCGATCAGATCGCCATGGGGCGATGTCAGCACCGGCACGCGCACCAGGGGATTGCGCGCGGCAAAGCTCTCGAAATCGGCGCCGAACAGTTCGACACCCTGCCGCTCGAAGGCGCGCCCCTGCAGCGCCAGCCAGATCGCCACTCGGCGCACAAAGGGCGAGCGCCGGCCGCCGTGAAGGATCAGCATGGGCCCGCCTTTGCCGACAGGAGGATTGGATCGACATCGACGAGACGGAGCGCGGTTACCATTTGGGCAGTGGCCTGCTTGTACTTGAGAAAGTGGGGCGTCTGGATATGTGCTTGGTAGGCGGCATTGTCGGCATAGACTTCGAAGACCCGGATATGGTTCGGCATGTCCTTGAGCGAGGCCGAGTGCAGCATGACAACGCCTGGCTCCAAGGCGACCGAAGCGGCTCCAACTTCTGCCAGCAGCGACTTGTAGGCAGCGAGTTGGTCTGGATCGACTTCCACCTCAGCAATCCGAACAAGCCGGGGATCGGCCATCACACCACCGCGCTCAGCAGCGGTTCGCCGGCAAAATGGGCATCGAGATTGGCAATAACCAGTGCCCCCATCGCGTCCCGCGTCTGAATGGTGGCGCTACCCTGATGTGGGGAGAGCACGACATTGTCGAGGGCGAAAAAACCCTCGGGAACGCTTGGTTCCTTTTCAAAGACATCGAGGGCCGCGCCGCCCAGGCCACCGTTCTGCAGCATTTCGAGCATGGCGGCTTCGTCGACAAGGGTGCCGCGGGCGACATTGACCAGTCGGCCTTTGGGGCCAAGCGCTTCGAGCACCTGGCGGGATACAATGCCATTGGTCCCCTTGCCGCCGGGCGCAATAATGACCAGCCAGTCACTATCGCGGGCCATGTCGGTCAGATTGTCATAGTACACATGAGGCTCGGACGGCTGGCGCTTGCGGCCGTAGTAGACCACGCGCATCTTCATGGCCTGAGCACGGCTGGCAATTTCCTTACCGATGCGGCCGAGCCCCAGGATGCCGACGGTCTTGCCGGTCAATTCGGAGAACAGACCAAAGCCGGCATTGGGCCATTTGCCCTGGCGCACGAACTGATCGGCCTGGGGGATGCGGCGGGCCAGCGCGACCATCAGGCCGATGGTGAGCTCGGCCACCGCGTCATTGAGCACGTTGGGCGTATTGGTGACACGCACATTAGCTGCCCTGGCGGCGGCGGTGTCGATGCTGTCGTAGCCGACGCCGAAATTGGCGATGACTTCGAGAGCGGGGAGCCTGGCGATCAGGTCTGCAGAAACGGCGCCGCCGGCGATGGCGCGGATACGGGGACCGACCTCGGCCAAAAAGGTGGCGGGTTCGGCGGCCTCATGCAGCTTGTGCACGGTGAAGCGTTCGGCCAGACCGGCCTCGCAG
>JAHJOS010000232.1 GCA_018820005.1 Alphaproteobacteria bacterium
CAGGCGACGCGTTGCGCGTCAGTGTGTTGGTCAAGCCAATACGTTCGAACCTCAATACCAACTTGGTGATTTCAACCAGCCGGCGGACCTACCTGATCGAACTGACCTCTACCGAAAAAGCCTGGATGGCCTCGGTTTCCTGGAATTATCCGAAAGACCGGATGCTGGCGCTGCAGCGCCAAGCACGGGCCGCACAGGTTAGCGCACCGGTCGATACCGGTCTTTCACTGGAGCGGATCCGCTTTCGCTATGCGATCAGCGGGAGCAACCCACCCTGGCAGCCGCTGCGGGCCTTTGATGACGGCGAAAAGGTCTACATCCAGTTTCCCGCCGGCATCGCTCAGGGCGAACTACCGCCCATGTTCGTGATTGGCGCGCAGGGCGATGGGCAACTGGTCAACTACCGCTTCCGCTCGCCGTACTACATCGTCGACCGGCTTTTCGGTGCAGCTGAACTGCGGCTGGGTGCAGACAAGGGCGACGTGGTGCGTATCGAGCGTACCGACGGTCTGCCGCGAGGGCGATAAGCATGAGCCAGGAAGACAATCCCGAGCGCTTGGCGCCACCGGTTGATAAGGTCCCGCCGGAAGCGGTGGCGTTGCGCGCTCAGCCTCGGCCCGTCAAACGCTTGAGCCGGCGTACCCTGGCGGCGCTTGTCGGTGGACTCGCTGTCGCTGTGCTGGGTGCCACGATCTGGTCGCTGCGGCCGCTGGAGCGCCGTGAACGACACGGCCCGGCCGAGCTATACAACGTCGATCGCGTCTCTCGCTCCGAGGGGCTCGAAAGTTTGCCGACAGACTACGCTCAGCTACCGCCAACATCTTTGGTGCACCCTCCTGAATTGGGGCCTCCGCTTCCGGGCGACCTCGGGCCAGCCATTTTGAAGTCTCAGCGGCCGGCGGCACCCATTTACACGCCAGCCGGACAGGATCCCGCCGAGGCAAAACGATTGGCTCGATTGAAAGAGGCCGAAGAGGCGGCTGGCTCGTCGCTGTTTTTTCAAACCGACAGCCGGCGTTCTGCTTCAACTGCAAACGCCTCGTCAGAGCGAGCGGCGCAAGCGTCCATGCTGGCGGCTTTTGATCCGCTGGCGACGGTGTCGAGCTCGGAAGTGGCGCAGCCAACCGATCCGATGGCTGTGCAGAATCGACAGCAGCAGAAGGAACAGTTCCTGCGTCCGGACACCAGGGCCACACGCAACACAGGGGACCTGCAGCTACCGGCATCGCCTTATCAGGTTATGGCGGGCACGGTCATCGCCGGCGCGCTGGTGACTGGCATCAAGTCCGATCTTCCAGGCGACATCATCGGTACCGTGACTGAGCCGGTCTACGACACGGCAACGGGTAAGCACCTACTCATCCCGCAGGGTTCGAGGATACTTGGACGTTACAACAGCCAGGTCAGCTACGGGCAGAGCCGCGTGCAGGTGGTGTGGAACCGCATCATCCTGCCGGACACAAGTTCGCTGACGCTGGATAATTTGATAGGCACCGACCCGGCCGGCTACGCCGGCTTGGAGGATGGGGTCGACTGGCATTGGAATCGCGTCTTCGCCGGTGCTGCGTTGACCACGCTGCTTGGTATCGGCGCCGAGCTGGCAGCACCGGAAAACCGACAGGACGGAGACCGCGTCATCATCGCTGGTCGCGATGGCCTTCAAGACAGCGTCAATCAGGTGGGCCAGGAAATGACCCGGCGCAATATGAGCATCCAGCCGACATTGACCGAACGACCAGGCTTGCCGGTGCGCATCATCGTTAACCGGGACTTGGTGCTGCGACCTTACCAACCCTTGTTCTTTAACAGTGGAGGATCACGATGAGCGCGACGCGCAAGCTGAGACTGGGGCCGCTGCCTAAGACTGAGAACACCAAGCTGACCTTTCTCTGTCCTGCAAGTCTTAAGGCCGATCTAGACCGTTACGCCTCGATGCACGTGGAGACATATGGGGAGCCGGTTGATGCGGTAACCCTCATTCCGTACATGCTGGAGGCCTTCATGGCGGGGGATCGCGGATTTAAGCGTGAGGCGAACCGCTATAGATTCTCGTCGCTTTCTACGCCGAGCGCTCAGAGCACTTGAAGCCCGCCGTTGCGCAAGGCACAGCGGGGCTTGAGGTTGTAGCTACATCAAATCCTCGCGAGTGCCCACTGGACTCGTGGCTCAGGTCCGTACCTATGCGTCCAGAGAGCGCAAGCCTGTCGGTTGGTGGCCGGAATGATCATCCATGCCGCACGCAACCCGTGCCACTCGGTCGATAAAACGATCCAATGGTGCTGACGGCTCGCTATTGCGACGGACCAAGTAGGTGGTCAGCGTGCTCTGGCCCGCCAGGGGACGGGTGGCGATGTCCGGATTGTGGAGCTCTGAAATTCGCGCCAGGCTGGAGAACCCCAGACCGTAACCGGCGGCTACCAACGCGATCATCAGATCGAGGGTTGGCACACTCTCCGCGATGGTCAGTCTGGGCGCAATAGGCTGTAGTACGAGCTGTAGCTGCTGCCAGAATCCTTCGCAGACTTGAGGCTCACAGAGCACCAATGGGTGCCCGGCGAGTTCCTCCAGCGGAATCTCGCGGTGGGCGAGCAATTGGTGGCGTGCTGGCAGGGCAACGACAAGCGGGTCATGCCATACGGGCACGGCCAGCAGCCCGTCAGCCTGGTTTGCGGTTTGCGACAGACCGACATCGAACAGATCGTCCAGCAGGCCTCTGGTCTGCATTGCAGACGGCACTTCACGCAGGAAGATTTCGATGTCGGGGTCTTCCTCGCGGCACAGCGCGAGCAGGGACGCCAGCCGCAATTGCGGGACGCCGTCGGACAGGGCAATACGTAGCTGACCTTGGTAACCCGAAGCGGCGCCTTTCACGCTCGCTTTGGCCTGTTCTACGACCGCAATGACACGCCGGGCTTCCTGCAACAGGACCGTGCCGGCCCAGGTGAGACGCGTTCGGCGCGTTGTGCGTTCGAACAGCTGCACACCCAAGCGGTACTCCAAGTCCTTGATGGTCCGCGACAAGGGCGATTGCTCCATATGCAAACGCTCGGCAGCCCGTGCGAAATGCAGCTCCTCGGCGACGGCCACGAAACAGCGAAGATGACGAAGCTCCAACTTGCACCTCCGGCTAGGTCAATGGTTGGTTTCAGGTTGGACTGTGCGCGGCCAGGCTCGCTGACGACGAAGGTTGAGAATCTGAAGCAGTGCGCCGAGTAAGGCGATCAAGCCGGCACAGGCGGCCAACGTCCAGGTGGGCATCTGTAGCAGCAGGACGAAGCCTCCGGCGGCCGCACCTATGGCGCTGCCCAGGTACAGCGCCGATTCGTTGAGCGCGATGGCAAGGTTGCCATCGCCGTGTGCCAGCCTGGCCTGTATCAGTTCGTTGTTCTGCGGTACCTGCAGGGCCCAGCCTACGGCGCCCCATGCCATGATCGGCAACATGACCAGCCATGTGCCGAGCGTGGCCGCAACCGGTATGAGGAACAAGGAGGCCGAGAGGATGACCATAATGGCGAAGACCAGCACAGGCCCCCTGACTCGATCGACAACCGGGCCTACCAGAAAGCTGCCGAGCACGCCGCCGATGCCCCAGATCCAGAGATAAGGCGTTACCGAGCGGACTGCACCGAGTTCCGGGTCGGCGAGCAGTGGAGCGATAAAGGTATACATGCCCAGACTGGCAACGGCAGCTAGTAGGGAAATAAGAAGTATGGTCATCACGTGCCCATCGGCAAGGATCCTGAGCTTTTGTCCCAGGGAGCTGGAGGGCGCCGCTTGCAGCCTCGGCAACATCAATAGCAGGCCCGCAAAAGCTAACAACCCCAGCAAGGTGACGAGCCAAAGTGCAGCTTGCCAGCCGAAGCTGTCTGCAGTTATCAAACCCACTGGAACACCCAGCACAACGCCGCTTGCCATGCCTCCCATGATGATGGCGATCGACTTTCCGCGCCGCTCGGGCGATGAAAGCGCTGCTGAGGCGCCGATGCCCATGGCGAGGTAGACGCCAGCGCCTATTCCGGCCACGGCCCGCCAGATCACCAGTTCGGCAAAGCCTGCTGCGAGGGCGCTGGCCGCGTTTGCCAGAACGAACAATCCAAGGGCGAACAGCAAACCAGTGCGTTGATGATCGGGCGGGGTCAGCGCAACGAAAACCGGCGAGCCCAGGCCATAAGCGAGGGTAAAGGCGGTCACAAGCTGCGCAGCCACAGCGACCGAAACGGAAAAGGAGGCCTCGATTAGGGGAATCAGGCCTGCTGTGACATAGGAGGCCATGCCCAGCGCAAATGCACCGAGTGCGATCAGGTAGATGGGAAGTTGCTTGTTGGGATACGGGGTATTCATAGTATCGCCGCTCCAGGAAGGAGGCTGGACGCGGTCGCTGGACCGCGTCGCGCTGAGTTAAAGATCGAGGCTGACATCCTGTTCGGTCAGCCAGGTGTTCAGGCCAACCGCCAGCTCCATGCCCATTCGGTCGTACATGGGCGAGGTGTCGCCAACGGGTCTCTCCAGGGTGCGCTTGACCTGCGATGCATCGAGAAGGGCTCGCACAGGTGCGTCCTTGTCGGCCATGATCTGGTTGAGTGAGGTGCGAAGCGCCTGCTCGTAAGCAGGATCCTGCGTCGAGGGGTAGGGGCTCTTGACCCGATCGCTGATCGATTCGGGTAACAGGTCGCGAGTCGCCGCACGCAAGATGCTCTTTTCGCGTCCATCGAAGGTCTTCATTTCCCAAGGAATATTGAATGCGTACTCGACAAGCCTGTGGTCACAGAAGGGGACCCTGACCTCAAGACCGACGGCCATGCTCATCCGGTCCTTGCGATCAAGCAGTGTCTGGACGAAGCGGGTCAGGTTGACGTAGCTCATCTGGCGCATGCGCCGATCCGTTTGCTCCTCCGACGGCAGTACTGGGGCTTCGCTGAGCGCCTGACTGTAGCTGTCCTGTACGAACCCGGGCAGGTCTAGCTGATGTAGCAGCGCCGGGTCGAAGAGGGTCTTTCCGTCGAAGTATTTGCCAGTCACAGACACCAGCCAGGGAAAGGTCTGGGCCTGGATCGCCGCGGGGTCGTGGAACCAGCGGTAGCCCCCAAAGACCTCGTCCGCGCTTTCTCCGGACAGTGCAACGGTGGAGTGCTGGCGCACTTCCTGGAACAGCCGATAGAGCGATGGCCACATGTCGCCCCAGAAGGCAGGCGGTAGATCGAGCGCCTCGATGACTCGATGGCGAAGCGCCGGATCGGCCAGCTCTCGGCTGTCCAGGACGATCTCGTGATGACTGCAGTGGATACGCTCAACCAAGTCGCGAACGAAGGGCGCATCAGGCGTGCCCCTGACTGCATCGCTGGCAAAACTGCTGCCGTGATCGAGAAAATCGACCGAGAACGAGTGAATGTTTTCCTTGCCTTCAGCAAGCAGTTTTCTGGACGCCAAGGCGGTGATGATCGACGAATCGAGACCACCGGAAAGCAGGCTGCACAGGGGTACATCCGAAACGACTTGCCGCTGCACGATATCTTCCAGGAGATCTCGCGTATGCCGGACGGTCTGGTCAAGCGTATGACCATGCTCACGAGCCTCGAGTCGCCAATAACGGTGTCGTGTGAGGCCCTGACGATTGATGCGGACGACCTCGCCAGGCAAGACTTCACGCATGCCGTCATACACTGCATGGCCCGGAGTTTTGACCATCTCCAGGATCTCACGCAGCCCGTCGGCCCTTACGGTACGGGGCACGAGCGGGTTGGCTAACAGGGCCTTGGGTTCGGACCCAAACACCACCCCGTCGACCGTCTCGTAGTAATAAAGCGGCTTCACGCCCATCCGGTCACGAACCAGCAGTAGTTCCTGCGTTGTGAGGTCCCAAACCGCGAAGGCATACATCCCGTTGAGCCGCTCGACGAAGCCCTCTCCCCATTCTAGGTAGGCGCGCAGGACCACTTCAGTGTCGCTGAGGCTTTCGAAACGATGGCCGCGTCCTTTCAGCTCGGTGCGCAGTTCACGAAAGTTGTACGCCTCACCGCTGTAAGTGATCGCCGCCGCTTCTAACCCGTCGTCGCGTCGAGCCAGCATGGGCTGCCGACCACCTTCCAGGTCGATTATTGACAATCTTCGATGGCCAAAGCCGATTGGACCCGTTATCCAGATCCCCTCGGCGTCGGGCCCCCGATTTGCCATCGTCTCGGTCATGCGCTTCAGCGTATTGCGTTGCGCCTGCATGTCCTGGCTGTAGGACAGCCATCCAACTATTCCACACATGTGGTTCTCCCGCTGATATCCATTTAGCCGAGGGCTTCCAGGTCGCTGCCCTCGACGAGCAAGGCGCGCTGAGCGCCACGGTTGTAACGGGCCGCGGCAGGGGTGAGCGCGCGATGCTCCAGTTGATTGAGCAATTCCTGTAGCTCGACGGCGTCGTCCAGGCTGGCGAATGGGAGGGGAGGCGGCTGGCGCCGCACGACCCAGTCAAGGACCTGTTGGCAGAACTCAGAAAGCTTGTGCAGGGTCTCGAGTCCCGACTGGCTGGGAGAGAGTCGGAGCTCGTGCAGCACGAGTTCCGTGCCGTCGATATCCCGCATCCAGATCCGCAGATGGTCATGATCCCAGCGCGGCGTATCGAAGGTCAGTCGCGCATGGATAAGCTGGTCTTCCCGATCGATAAAGCTGAAGTCGACAGTGCGTTGGCGAACGACGTTGACAAAGCTGCTGTAGCCGGTGACTGGCGCGGAACCAAGGACAGCAGTCAGCTGCACGGTGTCGAGAACCGCAAGTCCAGATACCGAAAAGTCTGACCGGATACCCAGAACGCCATCCAGCCGCAGCGGACCCGCGGTCGGGCATACCCAGCGCAGCAGATCCAACGCATGAATCGCTTCACTGGTAACTCCGCAAGTGGGCCGGTAGTCATTGATGCGATCCTTGCCCCAATAGAAGCTGGCACGTGCCAATTCCCACCCATGGCGGGCGACCCATTCACGCAAGATCTGCGTCGCCTGCGAATAGCGCTCAATCAGATTCAGCGCGAATCCGCCGACACCGCTGAGCGCGTCTTGGACGCCGTTCAGCGCGTCAGTGGGTGTGGCGAGCGGCTTTTCGCAGACGACAAAGCCTTGGTAGCCCGCAAGCTGGCGCAATACATCGGCGTGACTTATATCGTTGGCACTGACCACTACGATATCGGGTGTGAAATGCTGGAGCGCACTGTCAATGCAGGCGAAGTAACGCAGTGGCGTAGCTTTCTGACGTCGTCCGACATATGCGATAGAGGTCGAAACACCGGCTCGGTTTGTGACATGTTCGAATGCTTGGCGAAATCGCTGTCCGGCGTAGCCCAGGCCAATAATCAATACGTTCATGCTGACGCCCCCTGGCGAAGCAGGAGGCCCTCGCCTGTTGGGCAGAAGCCAAGACGTTCGTACAGCCCGGATGCGCCTGCTGTAGTCTGGAGCGCTACCGTTGCAACGTCCCGGTTGCCAAACCAGCGAAGCAGATGATTCATGAGCTGAGTTGCGATGCCGTGCGCCCTCCATTGCGGATCAACCACAACCGACTGGATCCATCCGGACAGACCGTTAGCATTCGCAGCGGTGGGCGCCCTGAGATCGATGATTCCAGTAGCACAGCCGGCGACTTGCCGAGTTTCACAGTGTTCAGCTACGAGCACCTGCACACTGTCATGTACCCCTAGGTGCGCGGCTAGCCAGTGCTTATACGCCGTACGCCATCTTTCAGAGTCCGTCTGGCTGCGGCTGGCGTAAATGGCCGACGTACCGTCTAGCAAGAAGGACCTCAGTTCTATCAGCCACTCGATGTCCTCCTGCGTCGCGTTTCGCACGGTGAACGATAAGTTGTTCATCAGGCCACCTCCGAAGTGAAGGTTTTGGATGCCAAAGGGATCGCAAAATGGTCGAAGGTTTCGCGCAGGGAAACGGCTAGATTCTCGATCTGGGCTTGGCTGTGGTTGGGCGTTGCGTTAACCCGAAAGCGCTCCGTACCGACCGGCACAGATGGGTAGTTAATTGGTTGGAGATAGACCCCGTGTGTATGTAGAAGCCGCAGGGCGGCAACTTTGCAGCGCTCGGCGTCACCGACCAATACCGGCAATACGTGCGTCTGCGAGCAGGGCATGACGGGGATGTCGTGTTGTTTCAAACGCTCGCGCAATAAAGCGGTGTTGATCTGTAGCTTCTGGCGCTCGTCATCGCTGGACTTGAGATGCTCGACGCTTGCCAGGCAGCCAGCCGTGACGGCAGGAGGAAGGGACGTGGTAAAGATGAAGCCTGTCGCAAAGGAACGTACTGCGTCCACGATGACACGGGTCGAGGCGATGTAACCACCGATCACGCCGATGGCCTTGGCCATGGTGCCTTGGATGACGTCGATCTTGTCGACCAGGTCGAGCTCGGCAGCGATGCCGGCCCCTCGAGCGCCGTACATGCCGACCGCATGAACTTCATCGAGATAGGTCAGCGCGTTGAAGCGCTTGGCAACTTCCACGATGTCGGCAATCGGTGCGATGTCGCCGTCCATCGAGTAGATCGACTCGAACACAACCAGCTTCGGTTGACCAATTGGATAGCGGGACAGTATCTGGGCCAGGTGTTCCACGTCGTTATGGCGAAACACCTGCCGTTCATTCGGTGTTGCTCGGATGCCGTTGACGATCGATGCGTGATTCAGCGCATCGCTGATCACGACACAATCGGGGATTTGCCTCAGCAGGCATTGGAGGGTGGCGTCGTTCGAGCCAAAGCCGGTCGGGAAAACCAGTGCCGCTTCTTTATCGTGCCAGTCGGCAAGGCTCGCCTCGAGTCGCTCATAAAGCTCGTAGGAGCCACCGATGTTGCGCGAACCGCCTGAGCCAGCGCCGTACGTTTCCAATGCCAGGTGCATCTGCTCGCGTACGGTCGGGTGCTGCGACATTCCTAGGTAGTCGTTGCTGCACCATACAACGACCGGATCCGGCTGCTCGCCGTTCAGCTTGGCGAACGGATACTGGCCGCAGATGCGACTGAGAGTGGTGAAGGTGCGGTACTGGTTGGAGGACTTCAGTAACTCCAGTTGCTCACGAAGCAATGATTGGTACATCCGAATATCTCCTGAAAGATCAAGCCGCTCGATGCCGGCCAGCTGTCTGGAACGGGGCATTGGCGACGAGGAGTTATTCTTAATCCCGCTTCGATGGGGTTACAATTTGACCTCTTATACTATTACTGGAGAGTAACTGGATGAGCGCGCCTCGCAGCCTTGAGCGAAACCGGGCGGAGCTGGCCAACTTTCTGCGAAGCCGCCGTGAACGTATTTCTCCACAGGACGTGGGCTTGCCTTCTGGTGCAAGACGGCGGACTCCGGGGCTTCGACGGGAGGAAGTCGCAGCCTCGCCGGGGTAGGACTGTCCTGGTACACCTGGCTGGAGCAGGGGCGAGAGATCAGCGTATCTGCAACTTTCCTCGAAAATCTGTCGCGCACGTTGAAGCTGGACGCCACCGAAAGACGGCATCTTTTTCTGCTGGCGCATCAGAGGCTTCCGCCAGAGCCGGGCAAAACCTGGTGTGTCGTGCCACCGCTCGTTCATCGGTTGATGGCCGACCTCCCAATGCGCCCGGCGTACGTCCTCAATCTTCGCTGGGATGTGCTGGCTTGGAACGCGGCTGCAGATAAGGTATTCGCTTTCTCGAGCGTTCCGACAGAGCGGCGCAACTTCCTTTGGCTGTTGTTCACCGCATCTTCAATGCGCGCATTGCTCGACCCGTGGGAGGATCAGGCCCTGCAAATCCTGTCGAGTTTTCGCCGTGATTTCGTCAGGGCAGCCAAGGACCCCGACATTGGAGCATTGGTTAAAGATTTGGAGAAGATAGATACCGATTTCAGGACCTGGTGGCGGCAACAGGATATTCATGGACCCTGTCAGGGCATCCGGAATTTTCAGATCGACGGGATCGGCCAGGTGGTGTTCGATCACACCTCACTCACGATCGATGTCGACCGGGACTTGCGGCTTGTCTACTATGCGGCGAAAGAGGGGCAGGTGCAAAGCCGGCATTTTGAGCGATGGCTGACGACCTCGAGCGGAAACGCGATCGGCGTGTAGCAGGCCGTTACCCAATACTTGGGGTAAGTGAGGTAGGCGGGTCGCACAGAGCACATGGTTACTAAGACTTCGGTGTACGCCGAATTCAAAAATTTTCAACGATACGGTGTTTCTCTCATCAGGCTGTTGGACCGCTTTGCAGCATTACGTACGTAACCGCGGGGCTTGTAAGGGCGCACGAAGCCGATGATCCCAACTGGCCTGAGAGGCTATTAAATGGCCGGAGCTACATGGGTAGGTGGGCCAGCTGCTGATGGTTGTTGCGACCATCGACCTGATTAATTCAAGCGGCATGGCTTCTATAAAGCCTTTGTAAAGGTAAATGATCAAGTTCAGCAATGCTGCCGGAAACAGTATTTTTCTTAGGGCTAGTCTTTCTTACTTGCCAGCGCATAACACTGCGATTCGGTCACTGTGTTGCAGCGTCGTTGTCACAAATACATAGGATCTGGAGAGCAAGGCTGCTAAGTCGTCAGATATTTTCCCAGTTTCTGACGAGGCCTCGGAAAAGCGGGTCGATCAACGGACCGCTGTCCCCTATTGGGTCGAACAATTGCGTGTTTCTTGTCCAATCAGTGAACAAGCCAATAATAAGAGCATGGATCGAGATTGCAGCCATTCGAGGTGTGACACCTGGCTGCAGTATCTCAATGTTGCTGGCAAATATCTGCTCACATTGATCAATAAGCTGAATTATCAAGAAATTGTGGCGAGCTTCCGCTGCAATAAGCTCGTCGGTGAACTCGCAGCGATGCAGAAGAATTTTCATGACGCGGCCTTTTTGCTGGTCTATCGCCAGAGCATTTACGCCTTCTACACATAAGTCCCGTAATAAGCGCAACGGATGTTGTGAAGAATTATCATTGGTTACTTCCATTATTTTTTCAGGCGATATCCGAACCTGGTCGAGCAGTTGGTTTAATAGGTCGGATTTGTTCTCGAAGTGCCAATAAACTGCGCCACGCGTTACGCCGGCATCATAGGCAATCTGGCTGAGACTCGTTCGTGTCACTCCGTTAGCGAGAAAGAGTCGCTCCGCAGATGCGAGAAGTGCCGTCCGGGTTTTTTTGGCGTCTTCTTTTGTTCGTCGCATTCTTTCTCTCAAAACTTTGTCTGCTGGTCGTCCCACTAGGCAGGTGTAATTGTGTTCCTGACGACACGTGACTGCTTCAGCCTAGCGGTTATTCACCCTACGAAACTCAGCAAAATGCCCGCGGCGACCGCCGAGCCAATGACGCCCGCTACGTTAGGCCCCATGGCATGCATGAGCAAGAAGTTCTGCGGATTTGCCTCGAGCCCGACCTTGTTCGACACCCGTGCCGCCATCGGCACTGCCGACACGCCAGCCGAACCAATCAATGGGTTGATTTTATTCGTGCTGAACATGTTCATGACCTTGGCCATCAACACACCCGCCGCCGTACCGCCACAGAAGGCGACCATGCCAAGCAGCAAAATTCCAAGGGTCTTCATCTGCAGGAAGGCTTCGGCGGACAGCTTGGAGCCAACAGTCAGCCCCAACGCAATGGTCACGATATTGATCAGCGCATTGCGCGAGGTATCGGCCAGACGATCCACGACCCCAGCCTCGCGCAACAGGTTACCAAAGGCGAACATGCCCACCAACGGCGCGGCGTCAGGCAGTAGCATGCCAACCATCAGCGCAAGCATAAGCGGGAACACAATCTTTTCTGCCTGACCGACATGGCGCAGCTGCGTCA
>JAHJOS010000233.1 GCA_018820005.1 Alphaproteobacteria bacterium
TCGAGCGTCTTGTAGCGGATCTCGAGCTTGCCACCCCGCTCGCTATGCGCAAGCGAAACCGACAGCCCCAGGGCGTCCGACAGCCGCCGCTCCAGCGCCACCGTATCAGCATCGCGCTCCTGCGCCGAGGCGCTGGGCTTTTTGGTGCCGGCAATGTCGCGCTGCTGGCTCAAGGCTTCCGCCTCGCGCACCGAGAGGCCGCCACTGACGATCTGCCGCGCAAGCGTGGCCGGATCTTCAGCGGTGATCAGCGTACGGGCGTGACCGGCGGTCAGCGAACCGCTCGACACCATTTCGCGCACATCTTCGGGCAGGCGCAGCAGCCGCAGCGTATTGGCCACATGCGAGCGGCTCTTGCCAATCACCTGCGCCAGATCCTGCTGGGTATAATCAAACTGCTCGATCAGCTGGCCATAGCCCATGGCCTCTTCGAGCGGATTGAGGTCGGCACGCTGTACGTTCTCGATGATGGCAAGCTCAAGCGCTTCCTTGTCATCGACATCACGCACAATCACCGGCACATCATGCAGGCCCGCACGCTGCGCGGCCCGCCAGCGCCGTTCGCCAGCGATCAGCTCGAAAATATTGGGATCGGTACTGGGGCGAACCAGAAGGGGCTGCATCACGCCCTTCTCCCGAATCGAGTTGGTCAGCTCTTCGAGCTGGTCATTGTCGAACGTCCGGCGCGGATTGGCGCGGTTGGCAATGATGAAATCAACAGGGAGACGCTTCACCCCACCCGATTCAGTAACGCGGGCACCTTCCACGGTGGCCATGTCGCCAATCAGGGCTGCAAGCCCGCGACCAAGACGTGTGGGTTTTTCGTTCATGGACGGGCTCCTATGCCGCGTTGAGCTGCCGCTCGCGGCGGATCACTTCGGTAGCCAGTCGCAAATAGGCCTGGCTGCCGGCACATTTCAAATCATATAGCAGAGCGGGCTTGCCATAGGATGGCGCTTCCGACAAGCGCACATTGCGCGGGATCACCGTGTCGTAGACCAGGTCGCCCATTTCGCTGCGCACGTCATGCAGCACCTGTTCGCTCAGATTGTTGCGCTTGTCGAACATGGTCATCACCACGCCCTGGATCGACAGGCGCGGATTGAGCGTCGACCGAATCTGTTCGATGGTCTGCAGCAGCTGGCTGAGCCCTTCGAGCGCGAAGAACTCGCACTGCAACGGCACCAGCACGGCATCGGCCGCCACCAACGAATTGACGGTGAGCAGGTTCAGCGACGGCGGGCAGTCGATCAGGATGTAGCTAACCGGCTTGTCATTGATGCTGAGCTCATTGAGTTGCTTGAACGCATTGCGCAACTTGAAGGCGCGATCGGCATGGCCAGCAATGGTGAGTTCGACACCCAGCAGATCCATCGTCGAGGGCACAATGGCCACATTGGGCACACTGGTCATGATCGCCGCCTGCGCAACGCTGGCTTCGCCGACCAACAAATCATAGGACGAAACTTCACGATCGGTGCGCGAAATGCCCAGACCCGTCGAGGCATTGCCCTGGGGATCGAGGTCAACGATCAGGACGCGCTCACCGATTGCCGCCAGGGCCGTGGCGAGGTTGATGGCAGTGGTGGTCTTACCCACGCCGCCTTTTTGATTGGCCAGTGTCAGGATACGGGGCGCCACTATTGGCCTCCAGCTCGTTCGCCGCTAACTAACTGATTTCTCACGCAAGTTTTTGAGCGTCAGAAGTACACCGCTTCGATCAGTGTCACTAGGCGTTATTAGCACGTCGTAGTCCCAACGCGTAGACGTTTCATCGAGTTCTTCAACATGTTCCCGCCCTTTGTGCAGAATCGCCCTAGTTTGCGGCGTCATGAAGGGTCTCATCCAGCTGCACAATTGCGGCAGACTGGCCAGGGCGCGGGAAGTGATGACATCGGCGGGCGGTGTTTCACGTGAATCAATCTGGTCGGTGCGCCGGCCTTCGACAGTCACCATTAGCCCCAATTCCCGCGCCACGGTGCGCAGGAAACTCACCTTGCGACCGTTGGGCTCCATCAGGGTGAAGTGGCGATTCGAGCCCTTGAGCGCAATGGCCAGGGGCAACGCCGGCAAGCCGCCGCCACTGCCCATGTCGATAAAGCTCTTATCGGTTTCGGTCAGCAGATTGAGCACCTGCATGCTGTCGGCAAAATGCCGTGTCCAAATCTCGTTCAGTGTTTCACGTGAAACAAGATTCTGAATAGCCTGCCACTTGTGCATCAGCGCAGCATAGGATTCCAGATCGGCGGCAACATCCGCTATGGGACGGACGAAATGGCGCTCGTAGGGAGCAATGGCAGACAGATTCTGCATCAGCTGGCCTTGCGGAGTTCGCCGCGGCGGATCACCGCCAGCAGCAGGGTCACGGCGGCCGGCGTCATCCCATCCATGACTTGGGCCTGGGCAATGGTCTGCGGCCGTAATTGGTTGAGCTTCTGACGCAGTTCCATGGAGAGGCCCGGAATAGCATCATAGTCAATGGCTTCGGGGATAGACTTCTGCTCGTCGCGACGCACAGTTTCGATGTCAGCGCGCTGTCGGTCCAGGTAGACGGCATATTGCGCATCCACTACCAACTGCGCCAGCACGGCAGGGGCCACACCGGCGATCTCTGGCCACAACCGCGTGGCATCATCCGGCGTGACATCGGGATAGGACAGCAGATCAAAGGCCGAGCGCAGCTTGCCGTCCTCATTGACCGCAATGCCCGCCTTGCGGGCAACGCTAGGCGTGGCGTTGAGCTGATGCAGCAGGGTCCGGCCGGTCGCAAGGGCTTCGGCTTTCTCAAGATAGAGCTCGGAACGCTGTTTACCGACAAGGCCGGTCGCCATGGCCAGCGGCGTCAGCCGTTGGTCAGCATTGTCGGCGCGCAGATGCAGGCGGAA
>JAHJOS010000234.1 GCA_018820005.1 Alphaproteobacteria bacterium
CTCTCGCCAATCACGACACCCGCGCCAGCCCCGCCGGTTCCATCCCCCACCACGCCGCAAAATGGCCCCATCCGCATCATCTGGGGCCTGCATGCCGATCTCTTTTCGCCCGCCATCCGCCAACGCTTCCTCAAGGATGCCTTCGCCATTGGCCGCCAGCATGATCGCATGGGCATCCGCCTCGTCGATCCCGCCGCCGTCTTTGTCGATGCCTCCAGCCTTTCGCTTGTGTCCGAAGCCATTGTCCCCGGCGATATCCAGATCCTGGGCGATGGCACCCCCATCGTGCTGATGCGCGATCACCAGCCCACCGGCGGCTATCCGCGCATCGCCACCGTCATCTCGGCCGATCTCGACCGGCTCGCCCAATTGCGCCCCGCCGCGCCACTCAGCTTCATCTCGGTCACCCCCGACCATGCCCAGTCCCTGCTGCGGAGCCACCAGCCATGAGCGCCATCGCCGCCACCAGCGTGATCGATCTCAATGCCGATCTGGGCGAAGGCAGTGGTCACGATGAAGACCTGCTCGAGATCGTCTCCAGCGCCTCCATTGCCTGCGGCGCCCATGCCGGCGATGCCGCCACCATTCGGAAAATCCTCAAGGTCTGCAAGGCGCGCGGCGTCCGCGCCGGGGCCCATCCCGGCTATGCCGATCCCAAGCGCTTTGGCCGCTTCCGCTTGGTCATGCCGCTCGATACCCTGCTCGGACAGATCCGCGACCAGCTGTTTCTGGTGCGCTATATTGCCGATGAGGTCGGTGTGCCGCTGGCCTATGTCAAACTGCATGGCGCCCTTGCCAATCAGACCGCCGAGGAACTCGCCTTTGCTGTGGGTATTTTTGCCACCATAAAGGCCATGGATGCGCACATGGCCGTGCTGGCGCTCGACAACAGCCAGCAGGTTCGCGCCGCCCATGCCGTGGGCGCGCCGCTGATCCGTGAGGCCTACGCCGATCGCGCCTATACGCCGCAGGGCCTTCTTGTGCCCCGCACCGATCCGGGTGCAGTCATCCACGATGCCGATGCAGTCGTCGCCCAATGCCTGCGCCTCGCCAAGGCGGGCGAACTGGTTGCCATTGATGGCACGGTGCTCAAATCGGCCGCGCGCTCGATCTGCCTGCATGGCGATACGCCCGGCGCGGTTGATCTGGCCCGCGATATTCGTGCTGCGCTCGAAAGCGAAGGCATCACCATCGCGCCGGTGCCGCCTGAAATGCCGGCGTCGCCGGCGGTGTAGAACTTACCCTGGGCCCATCAACGGGGGGAGAGGTGAAATCGGCGGAATGCCTTGTTGTCAAAGAACCCAGGGTAGGGCGTATCGACCTTGCGGCCGAAATCGGTCAGGCCGGCGGCCATAGCCGCCGCCATGGTTTTCGCTAGATCGCCAGGTACTCGTGGCGCAGCTCGGTATTGTCCAGCACATCCTTGGCCGTGCCCGAAAACGCCACCTCCCCGGTATCCAGGATCACCGCGCGATCGGCCAGCTTGAGCGCGGCCACCGCGTTCTGCTCGACGATGATGGTGGTAATGCCCAGTGGCTTGATGGAATGCAGGATGCGTTCGATCTCGTGCACAATCACCGGCGCCAGCCCCTCATAGGGTTCGTCGAGCAACAGGAGCTTGAGATTACGCGCCAGCGCCCGGGCAATGGCCAGCATCTGCTGCTCGCCGCCCGATAGCGTGACGCCTTCCTGCTTGCGCCGCTCGGCCAGGCGCGGAAAGCTCTGGTAGATCTGGTCCAGACTCCAGCCCTCGCCCGGCGCCACCTTGGCCAGCAGCAGGTTTTCCTCCACCGTCAGCCCCTGGATGATGCGCCGGTCCTCGGGCACCAGCTGAACACCGGCGCGTGCCGCCTGATAGCTCTTCATGGCATGCACCGGCTCGCCGTCCAGCCAGATTTCGCCGCGCTTGAGCTGCGGATTGTCCGTGCGGGCAATGGTGCGCAGTGTCGAGGTCTTGCCCGCGCCATTGCGGCCCAGCAGCGCCAGGATTTCGCCCTTGCGGATATCGAGCGATACCCCCTGCACGATATAGCTCTCGCCATAATAGGCGTGCACATCGCGCACCGAGAAAAACGGCTTGCTGGTTTCCAATGTCGCTGCTCCGGCGGCGCTTGCGGTCTGGCTGTCCATGGTCATCGTACTCATCACGCCGTGCCTCCGAGATAGGCTTCCTGAACCTTGGGATTGCCGCGCACCTCGTCGGGTGTGCCATCGGCGATGATGCGGCCCTGCGCCAGCACCGAGATCTTGTCGGCCAGCGAAAACACCACATGCATGTCGTGTTCGATGATCACCTTGGTCATGCCCCGGCTCTTGATCTTTTTGAGCAGCTCGATGGTGGTATTGGTGTCGTGCCGGCTCATGCCCGCCGTCGGTTCGTCCAGCAGCAGCAGGCGCGGATGCTGGATCAGGCACATGGCCAGTTCCATCCGTCGCTTGTCGCCACGGCTCAGGCTCCCCGCGTGATCCTCGCGGGCGCTATGCATGCCCACGTCGTGCAGCATGTGCTCGGCCTCGGCGCGCACGGCATGCTCATGCTCGAGCGAAACCAGCATGTTGAGCTTGAAGGCGCCGTCGCGTTTGGCCAGCGCCGGGATCATCACATTGTGCAGCACGCTGAGGTCGGCAAAGATCTCCGGCGTCTGGAACACACGGGCGATGCCGAGCTGGTTGATCTGATAGGGCTTGCGCCC
>JAHJOS010000235.1 GCA_018820005.1 Alphaproteobacteria bacterium
CGCCCCTCCGCCGCAGGGTCGCCGTCTCGACCGGACCACGCTCTTCGCGTTTCTCCAGTCCGACCCCTGGGGATGAGCACGACAGACGCCCATCCACGGCAGCAAATTAAGGCGGCAGGACACCTGGGCCTGCACACCCTCCCCGGCTTGGCCTGATCCGGACCGACATCCGGACCACCCGGCCTCGCTGCCCCCAATCACTCGTCATGATCTCGCGTTTCGGGGCGGCGATGGGGGAAGTGTAATGCGGTGTGATCGCGCGGGGATAAGTCTGTCTGCCGTCTGAACGGAATGGCTGCAGGGTGAACGGCAGATGGCAGGGATTTGGAGAGGTTTGGTGGCTCACCCCTCGTGGTTCGACAGGCTCACCATGAGGGTGTTGGGGCGCGAGCCGCACCGTCAGTGCATCAAAGACCTCATCCTGAGCCTGTCGAAGGACGAGGTCGGGCACGATAATATCGCGCGTTGCCCCTACACCACCACTATGCCCGAATGCTTCGCCTTCTCTTCCGGCTCGACATGGATGGTGATCTGCGCATGGTCCACGCGCTCGCGCAGCTTGGCCTCGATGCGGTCGCAGATTGCATGCGCCGCGGCAACGCTCATTGCGCCCGGGACCACGAGGTGAAAGTCGACAAAGATCATCTTGCCGGCCTGCCGCGTGCGGATGTCATGCGCCTCGATGGCGCCATCGGCATTGGCGGAGATGATCTCGCGAATGGCATTGAGCAGGCGCGGCTCGACCGCCACGTCCATCAGCCCGATCACGCTCTGCCGGATCAGCTGCCAGCCCGACCACAGGATGGTGACGGCAACAAACGCCGCCAGGATGGCATCGAGTTGCTGGTAGCCCGTCGCCACCGCCAGCAGCACGCCGAACAGCACGGCAACGGTGGAGACCACATCCGTCGCCAGATGGCGGCCATCGGCTTCCAGCGATGGCGATCGCTGGCGCCGCCCCACATTGATCAGCACCGAGGCCCAGATGGCGTTGATCACCGAGGCGCCCACCGAGACCGTCAGCCCAATCGGATCGGCATCGAAACTGTGCGGCGACACGAAGCCGTTATAGGCTTCGACAAAGATCACCAGCGCCGCCACGGCAATGAAGATGCCGATCACCACTGCCGAAAAATACTCGGCCTTGTAATAGCCGTAGGGCAGGGTGGCATCCGCCGGTCGCGCCGCCAGCCGCACCGCCACGAGGGCCACGATGGCGGTCACCACGTTGACGACGCTTTCCAGCGCATCGGAAAACAGCGCGATGGAGCCGGTCGCCGACGCGGCATAGACCTTCAGCGCAAGTACGGTGATCCCGACGGCCAGGCTGCCATAGGCGATGCGAGTGGTCAGATTGGTCGGGGACGCTTGCATTTCCCGCCCATACGCTGCCTGAACTGACATGGCAAGACACTGAAAATGCAGGTGATTTTGAGAAGCGTTCGCAGCTGGCCGGGAATCGTTTGCCCCCGCTGGGCTCACCCACTACAACCCCTTGTAAGCGCAGCGTTCCTCAAGGAACTGAAACATTTCGGTGCGGTCGACCCAACTCGGGGACCAAGTCCGGAGCGGCTCAAAACTCCTTGGAAATTCTGCCTCCGACCAGAGGCGGGCCGCGAAGCCATTTTAAGGCTCGATGCCTGCCCCAGACGTAAAGAGAGGCGAGACACTTGGAAAAGTCTCTGATTCTTCCGCCCGGCACGGGCGTCATGCTCTGTGGCCACGGCAGCCGCAACCAGCTCGCCGTCGGCGAATTCGCGACGCTCAGCGAGCGCCTGCGTGAACGCATGCCCGACGTGCCGGTGGAATACGGCTACCTCGAGTTCGCCAATCCGGTGATCCACCAGGGCCTCGATCGGCTGCGCGACAAGGGCGTCACGAAGATCCTCGCCGTCCCCGGCATGCTGTTTGCCGCCGGCCACGCCAAGAACGATATTCCTTCGGTCCTCAACACCTACGCGGCCCGCGAAGGCGTCGACATCGCCTATGGTCGCGAACTGGGCGCCGACCTCAAGATGCTGCGCGCCGCCGGCGACCGCGTGCAG
>JAHJOS010000236.1 GCA_018820005.1 Alphaproteobacteria bacterium
CAATGGCCACCAGCGTGTCGCCCGCTGCGATATCGGGGCGGGGCAGGAGGGTGCCGCGCTCGGCAGCGCCCACCGCAAACCCGGCCAGGTCATAGTCGTTGCCGTGATACATCCCGGGCATTTCGGCGGTTTCCCCGCCGATCAGCGCACAGCCCGCCAGACGGCAACCATCGGCGATACCGGTGACAATCGCGGTTCCCTGCTCGACATCGAGCTTGCCAGTGGCAAAGTAGTCGAGGAAAAACAGCGGCTCGGCGCCCTGCACGATGATGTCGTTGACACACATGGCCACCAGGTCCTGCCCGATGGTGGAATGGTTGCCCGTATCGATGGCGATCTTGAGTTTGGTCCCGACGCCGTCATTGGCCGCCACGAGGACAGGATCGGTGAAGCCGGCGGCCTTGAGGTCGAACAGGCCGCCGAAGCCGCCGATCTCGCCGTCGGCGCCCGAGCGGCGCGTGGAGCGCACAGCAGGCTTGATGGCTTCGACCAGCGCATTGCCCGCGTCGATGTCGACTCCGGCCTGCTTGTATGACAGACCATTTGATGTCAGGTTTTTCGGATCAGACATGGGCCTCGGACCATCATGGGGAAAGCGTGCGCAAAGCTGACACCGGTCGATCAAGGCGGTTGCCAATTCCGGAGCCGGAAGCTATGCGGCCTGATAGCTTCTCCACCCCATCTGCGCAAGGGCTGCCCGGCATCATGACTCTTAGAAATCAAGTGCTGATCTGGATTGCCTTCCTGGTAGTGCTGATCCTGCTGCTCTGGCTGTTCCGCGGCATCCTGCTGCCGTTCGTGGTCGGTGCGGCGCTGGCCTATCTGCTCAACCCGCTGGTCAACCAGTTGCAGCGCTGGCGGTTCAACCGAGGGTGGGCCACGGCCGTCGTGCTGCTGGCTGTCATCACCATCTTCGTGGGCCTGTTCCTGATGTTCCTGCCGCTCGTGGGCCAGCAGATCATCGGCCTCATTCAGCGCCTGCCAGGTTATGTGACGTCGCTGCAGGGCCTGGTGACCGAATGGTCGCCCCAGATCAACGAATGGCTGGGGCCCGACCGGGCTGCGCAATTCCAGACCTCCATCACCGAACTCACCCGCCAGGCTCTGGGCTTCATCGCCACGCTGCCAGCAGAACTGGTCAACATTGGCTATACCGGCGCAGCGGTGATCGGCGTCACCCTGGTGACCCCCGTTGTCGCCTTTTATCTGCTGCTGGACTGGGAAGGCATGGTGCGCGGCCTGCAGGGCTTGCTGCCGCGTGACCACAAGCACGAAATCAATGGCATTCTCAGCGACATCGACAAATCCATGGCCGGGGTGATCCGCGGGCAGGGCGGTGTGCTGGTCATCGATGCGGTGTTTTACGCGACTGCTCTTAGCCTAATCGGGCTCAACTTCGGCCTGGCGGTTGGGCTGATCAGCGGCCTCCTCAGCTTTGTGCCCTTCGTCGGTTTTGCCTTCGGCTTCTCGCTATCGGTGGGTATCGCCATCGTGCAGTTCTGGCCCAACTACTGGATGGTGGTGGCGGTCGCCGCGATTTTCCTCGGCTGGCAGTTCATCGAGGGCAATGTGCTCTACCCAAAGCTCGTCGGCTCAAGCATCAACATCAACCCGGTCTGGCTGATGTTTGCCCTGCTCGCCTTCGGGGCGCTGTTCGGCTTTGTCGGCCTGCTGCTCGCCGTGCCGCTGGCGGCCATCGGCGGCGTGCTGGTGCGTTATGGCGTTGGCAAGTACAAGGCCAGCAGCCTCTATATAGGCCAGAATGGCGAGTCCGATGCCTCCTCCCACGCGCCCTGATGGCGCCGTGACGACTGGCCAGCTTGCCCTTGATCTGGCCCATACCCCCGCGCAGGGCGAAGCCGATTTTCTGGTCGGGGACGGCAATCGGCTCGCCTACGCGCGCATTGTGGCCTTTCCGCACTGGTCGGAACCCCTGACCTTGCTGCTGGGGCCGGCACAGTCTGGCAAGTCCCATCTGGCGCGGATTTTTGCCGACCGGGCTGACGCTGATTTCGCGGCCGTCGATCAGCTCGAAGCGCTGGCGACCCGGGGCGGCAACACACCTTTGATCGTGGAAGATGCCGACCGCCTTGGCTATGACGAGGTTGGACTGTTTCACCTGCTCAACCAGTCCTTGCGTGATCGCCGGCCCATGCTGCTGACGGCGCGGGAGGATGTGGCGAACTGGGCGCTGACAACGCAGGATGTGCTGTCACGTATCCGCCGGGCCACCGCCTTCACGCTTGAGCTTACCGATGACATTCAATTGTCACAGATGTTCGTGAAGCTGTTTGGTGATCGCCAGATAGCGGTTGATCCCAAGATCATTGCCTATCTGGTCGCTCGTATGGAAAGGTCGGCCGAAGAGGTGGCGCTGCTAGCCGATCTGATGGATCGTCTGGCACTGGCCAAAGGCTCGGCGATCACCCGTAGCATCGCTGCAGATGCCTTGGAGCCTCGTCGCCTCGCCCGGGGCGACGCCGGCCAGCATGACGCGGGAAAAGAACAGGACTGGGATACCCACGACGATGAATGACATGAGCGAGTTCCCCGACAGCGACGTTTCCGTGCCCGACTCCGAGGCGCTGCGCACCAGTCCCGCGCGTTTCGTCAATCGCGAGGTGAGCTGGCTCCAGTTCAACATGCGCGTGCTCGAAGAGGCCGGCAATGTGAACCACCCGTTGCTCGAGCGCCTGCGGTTCGTATCGATTTCGGCCAATAACCTCGACGAGTTCTTCATGGTCCGCGTCGCCGGGCTCAAAGGCCAGTTGCGGGCAGGGCTGTCCAAGCAGAGCGCTGACGGCCTCACCCCCGCCGAACAGCTTGAGGAAATCGCCACGCTCGCCCAGCACCTGCAGCTTGAACAGCAGGATCACTGGCAGGACCTGCGCGAAGAATTGTTCGCCCAGAATGTGGTGATCCACGAGCAGGACGATCTGACGCCTGACCAGATCAACTATCTGCAAAAACTGTTCCGCGAAGAGATCTTCCCGGTTCTCACTCCCATTGCTGTCGATCCGGCCCACCCGTTCCCCTTCATTCCCAATCTGGGCTTTGCGCTGGCGTTCGAGCTGCAGCGTCCCGACAATGACGCGCACCTGACAGCACTCGTGCGTATTCCGGGCAATCTCGATCGCTTCATTCACCTCCCGACGTCTCTGGTTTCAGAGGGTCGCAGCGAGGTTGTGACCATCGATACGCTGGTCAAACTGTTCTTTCACAAGATGTTCCCCGGCCATCAGGTGGTGGGATCTGGCGCCTTCCGTGTGATCCGCGACAGCGAAATCGAAATCGACGACGAAGCTGCCGATCTGGTGGTGGAGTTTGAAAGTGCCCTGCGGCAGCGCCGGCGCGGCCAGGTGATCCGGCTCGAAATCGAAAGCTCGATGCCACGCGCCCTCAAGCGCCAGATCGGCGAGCAGCTGGGTGTCAAGGAGTCCGAGGTCTTTGAGGTCCACGGCTTCCTGGGGCTGGCCGACGCCAGCAAGGTGTGTGAGGTCGACCGTCCTGACCTCAAGTTTACACCCTATCACGCCCGCTTCCCCGAGCGTATTCGCGACTACAATGGCGACAGCTTTGCCGCGATCCGGGCCAAGGACATTCTGGTCCACCACCCGTTCGAGAGCTTTGACGTGGTGGCGCAGTTCCTGATGCAGGCCGCGCGCGATCCAGACGTGGTCGCCATCAAGCAGACGCTCTATCGCACATCCGCTGATAGCCCGATCATCAAGGCGCTGGTGCTGGCCGCCGAGGCGGGCAAATCGGTGACCTGTCTGGTCGAGCTCAAGGCGCGGTTTGACGAAGAGGCCAATATCCGCTGGGCGCGCGATCTGGAGCGGGCCGGCGCGCAGGTGGTGTTCGGCTTTATCGAGCTCAAGACCCATGCCAAGCTCAGTCAGGTCGTGCGGCGCGAAAAGGGCAAGCTGGTCAGCTATTGCCATATCGGCACGGG
>JAHJOS010000237.1 GCA_018820005.1 Alphaproteobacteria bacterium
AGGGCGGCGGCGATAATGGGGCCCGAGGCCATGACCTTGGTCCAGTTGGCGCCCGACAGCGAGCCAAGGCCCCAGAACGTCAGGTCCCGCAGCTGGCTATCGGTTGCCAAATAGACCAGCACACCAGTTACCGCGCCCGCCAGTGCACCAATGGCAATGCCGGCCAACAGCATGGTGGCAACAGCGGTTTGGCCACTGCGCGTGGCGACCCGATAGAGGATGAACGTGGTCACCAGCCCGCCCGCGAACGAAGCGATCTGCAAGGCGTAAATGCCCAGAAAGCCCGTCAGCGGCGCCAGCATGGAGGTGCCCAGCACGATGATACCGACTGCGCCCAGGCCCGCGCCGGCCGATACGCCAACCAGGCCTGGGTCGGCCAGGGGATTGCGGAACAAGCCCTGCATCAGCAGGCCCGATACGGCCAGGCCCGCGCCGACAAGACTGCCCAGCACCATGCGCGGCAGGCGGATGTTGTAGATGACAGCATGGTCGCGCAACGCCATGTCGAGCTGGTCGGGCGCCATGCCGAACCAGCTCCGGATGATGTTCCACGCCGATGCCCCCGAGGCGCCCGTGGTCATGGACAGCGCCATGGTCACGCTGAGCAATGCGATGAGCCCGATGATGGCGCGGCGGCCCAGGTGGCTGCGATCGCCCGCCGGGCGGTCCGCTGGGCTCACGGTCGCTGCCGCCGGCATGAGAGCGCTCGACATGGGGATGACCTCCTACTGCGCGCCGTAGAGGAGGTCGGCGAGATCGCCGGCTGCCGCTGCGGTGCGGGGGCCAAAGCCGAGAAGATAGCCGCCGTCCAGACGATAGAAGGCGCCGTTCTGGCCGGCCGGCGTGAGGGCAATGGCCGGATTTGCCTTGAGTTCGGCATCGGTCGCGGCGTGGTCGCCACCCCGGTCCATCATGACGATGGCGTCGGGCGCCGCTGCGATGATCGCCTCTTCGGTCAGCGCCTTGTAGCCGTCATAGTCGGTAATGGCGTTGACCGCGCCAGCCAGCCCGATGATGCCGTCTGCTGCCGTGTGGGTGCCCGAGGCCTGGATCTTGCCGCCCTCGGCCGAAAGGATGAACAGCACTCGCTTGGGCGTGGTGATCGCGGCGGTGCGCTGCTCGAGGCCGGCAAAATCCTGTTCCAGGGTGGCAGCAAGTGCCTCAGCCTTTGTCGTGGCGCCCAAAGCCTGGCCCACGGCCAGAACCTTGGTCAGTACACCCTGGGCCGAATAGCTCTCGGGCACGGTCTGGTATTCAACGCCAGCCTTGCTGAGCACCTCAAGTGCCTCGGGTGGACCGCTGCCCTCGATCACCAGCAGCCCCGTCGGATTGACCGACAACACGCCCTCGGGCGCCAGCTGGCGCATATAGCCCACATCGGGCAGGGCCAGCACAGCCTCGGGATAGAGGGCCGTCTGGTCGCGCGCGACCAGTTTGCCCTCCTCGCCCAGCGCATAGATGATCTCGGTCAGCGAGCCGCCGATGGAGACCAGCCGGCTGGTGTCGGCGAACTTATGCAGATCCTGGGCCGTGGCAGCGCTCGAAACGCCAAATAGGGTCATCAGGACGGTTGCGGCCAAGGTCCGGCGGAAAATCGTGTTGAGCATGATCGGTCTCAGGCAGCGTTGGATTGTGTGTGCAGGGGCAGCTTTTCGACGGCAGTGCGCCAGCCCGCGATTTCGCCCTCGCCCTCATGGCGCTTGCCAAAGAACTGGATGATCAGCTCGCGATTGGCGTCATAGACTTCCACGGATGTGACATGGCCGTCGCTGGTCGGCTTGCGCACGGCCCACACCGAGGCGATCTGGTCGAGACGCAGGTGCAGATGGAACGTCTCGTCCATCACATTGAGCCAGGGACCCATCGGCTTGACGTTGGTGATGGGGCCTGAATGGATCTGGATGCAGCCCGGATTGCCCACAAAGGCCATGATGGGCAGGTCGGTGCCCGCAACATTGGAGAACATCTGCTCGACGGCGCCGGCATCGAGCTGCCAGGCGAGATCTTCACCGACCATTTCGATGGCGTTGAGCCGGTGCAGATTGAGCTTCTTGATAATGCCAAAGAACTGGTGCGTATCGGTCATTGCCTGCCAGGCGGCGCGCAGGCTCGCCACGTCGGCGGCCTCGCCGAGGGGCGCGGGCGGCGCGGCTGGCGTCAGGGCAATGGCGTCGGACTGCTCGTCATGGCGCAGATTGGCCACAAGTACGGCCCAGGCTTCCGCATTACTGGCCGGGCGGGCGTGCACCTTGTGCACCGCCTGTCCCTGCGCATCAAAGAACTGCAGTGAGCGACGGATAGCGCCGTCCTCGGCAGTCTTTTCAACGGCAAAGCCGAAGGCCCAGCGGGATGGAAAGATGCGCAGGTCGATCTGTGCGCCCAGCACCATGGACGCCATGGGGCCAAGCACGACTTTTTCATAGGGGCCGATCTTTTCGTGCACCGCGCTTTCATTGCGGGTCAGCGCCATCACCTCGCCCACGGCGCCCAGGCCGTTGAGCAGGATGTCGAGATCGGGCCGCAGCCGCACCGCGCTGCGACCGACTTCTGCGGCGACAAGTTCGCCTTCGGAAATGGCGTGGATGCGGGCGAAATCGCGCTCGCGCATCTGGGGGTGCAGGGCACGCAGCCGGCGGATTTCGGCAGGGGTCTTGATGGCTTCAGCGGTCAATTGTTGCGAACCTATTTTGTCAGGATGAGCTTGTCTTGGCGGGTAATCCGCAGGCGGTAGGACACGCCGTTGTGGATGATGTGCACCTCGCTTTGCTCGCCAAACAACGCGCTGCTGGTGACGATTCGGGGCGCTGCTCCATGGATGTTCATTGGCGAGGAGCCGGGATCGGCCGACATGGATAGTCCTTTTGTATCAATGCAGTAGGCGCGGCCTTGCCATGCGGCCCGCTTCGTTTAATAACTTGACTCTAATAGACAGGTTATCTAATTCAGGCAATAGGTGATCGAAAGAGTCATATTTTCGACGCGATCAAAGCGAGCCAGCCAAACGCCAGCCAGCACATAACTTCCAACAGCAGGACTGGAGCTTTAAATGGGGCTGGTAACAACGCGCGCGGCAGCACTGATGTGCGGGGTGGCGCTCGCCGTGGTGGGGACGCAGGGGGCCTTTGCGCAATCCAATACCAATGCGAGCAATATTACCCTGCTCGAGCGGCTGGTGATCGGTCTGGGAGGCGCCCCCAAGGTGGCCATCGATACGCCGCAGGCGGTTACGGTGCTTAACCAGTCCGACCTTGATCGCAGCCAGGCGACAACGACAGGTGGCCTGTTCGACAGCGTCCCCGGCGTCACCATGGTGGGCAGCGAGCGTCAGTTCGGCGAGGCCTTCAACATTCGCGGCATCGGCACGACGGACAATTCATCTGACGGTTCGCGCGTTGTGGTGACAGTCGATGGCGCCGCCAAATTCAACGAGCAATACCGCATGGGTTCGTTCTTTTCTGATCCTGAGCTCTACAAGCAGATCGAAGTGCTGCGCGGTCCGGCGTCCTCGACGCTCTATGGCGCTGGCGCCATTGGCGGGGTGATCAATTTCACCACCAAGGATGCCTCCGATTTCATTCGGGACGGCTATAGCGGCGCCCTGCGGGTCAAGACCGGCTTTTCCAGCAATGGCCTGGGTACGCTGACCTCGATTGTCCTCGCCCAGCAGCTCTCGGACAGCTTCGAAGTGCTGGCAACAGGCAATTGGCGCCGCAGTGAGGAAGTCGATCTGGCCAAGGGCACGCCGCTGACGGGTTCGGCCTTTGATACCTGGTCGGGCCTTGTCAAGGGGACGGCGCATTTCGGCGACAATGACGAGCAGACCCTGCGGCTGTCTTACCAGCGCTGGCTCAGCGACGCCAAGGATCAGGCCTATGCCCAGACCGGCACCATGTCGGCGTTCGGCATCATCGACCGCTCGGTTGTCGATCAGACCGCCGTGCTGTCGTGGGAGAACCCGGCCAGCGACAATCCCTGGGTCGATCTGAACGTCAACCTGACCTTCTCGGATAGCAGCAATGCCCAGACCAATCACCGCGCCGTGCTGGGCGGCCCCCGCACGCCCAACGGTGGCAGCAATATCCTGTCGGACACCACCTATGGATACCGCACCTGGCAGCTGTCGGCCGACAACACCATCGAGTGGATCGGTGATGACTTCGAAAACTACCTGACGGTGGGCATCCAGGCCTCAACTCAGGACCGCAGCGTCTTCCGCCCTGCGCCCTCGTTGCCGCTGCCGGCGCACGCTGAGGGTCGGGAGGACAAGCTGGGCCTGTTCGCCCAGAACGAGTTGATCTGGAACGACCAGCTGACCCTGATTGCCGGCGCGCGCGCCGATTTCCACACCGTTACACCGGTGACTGCCGGCCTCTCGGTCATCGAGGGATCGGCGATTTCGCCCAAGCTCTCCGCGCTCTACCAGATCAATGATGCGCTGGGGGTGTTTGCCTCGGTGGCCCACACCGAACGCATGCCCACCATTGACGAGCTTTACGCCGTGTCAGCAGCCAAGTCGGCCAGCCTGAACCTGAAGAAGGAAGAGGCCAATTCCATCGAGGGCGGCTTTGCGCTGTCGGGTTCTGATCTGTTTGCCACCGGTGATACCGCCAGCATCAAGACCACCGGCTTTTACAGCGATCTGACCAATATGATCGTGTCCAACAGCGGGGCGGGCGTGCCCTATTATGGCAATGTGGGCTCGGCACGCATCTATGGCGTGGAAGTGGAAGCTGCCTATAATTCGGAAATGCTGTTCGGCAATCTGGCCTATTCGATGACCATTGGCGACGATCTGGTTACCCGCAAGCCCCTGACCACCGTACCGCAGAGCAAGCTTGTGGCCACGCTTGGCGCCCGCCATCCGGAGTGGAACCTTGAATATGGTGCCACCGTGACGCTGGCCAATGTCGGGCAGTATGTCTATCCGGTCGCCTCGGGCGGTGATGGCGCGGCGGAGGCCTATCACACGCTTGATCTGTTCGCGTCCTGGAAGCCGGACACCGGTCCGCTGGCCGGCACCGAGGCCCAGTTCACCGTGGCCAATGTGTTCAACGCCGACTACCGGGACAATCTGTCGATCGACCGTTCCACCGGCCGGACCTTCAAGCTGACCCTGGCCAAGCAGTTCGACTACTGAGCCAGCAATTGCGCAGGTCGGCGGTCCATCCGACTGCCGGTCTGCCGCTACGGCCCTGCCAAGGGCCAACCGCTCGATAGAGCGGCAGAATCCAGCCCCTGTTTTCCGTTGCCGCGACAATCAGTCGTCTCGCTTTGAGGCGCGGAGTTACGGGCTGTTAAGGTAAAGCATTGATAGTGCTGCAGGTGGATCGCTTTGGTGCGTTTCACATACGGTCGGACCATTTGGTCTGGCGAATGCAGCAGGTTGGCTACGCATTCACCAGGCGGTCTTTAAAGCTGAAAGCTCGGTGTATGCGTTTCATTGTCGGTATCTTGATCGTCTTCGGCGCCGTCTTTGGCGGCTACGCTGGCGTGGGTGGCCATTTCGAGGTGCTCTGGCAGCCGTTCGAATTCATCATCATTCTGGGTGCCGCGATCGGCGCCTTCGTCATCGGCAATACCGGTCCGGTGATCAAGGGAACGCTGGGCGTGTTCGGCACTATGATGAAGGGCCCCAAATACAACAAGGCAGCCTATGTCGAGCTGCTGGGCATGCAGTTCAGCCTCTATAAGCTCGTGCAGTCCAAGGGCATTCTGGCCCTCGAGCAGCATATCGAAAATCCGCATGAATCGACGCTGTTCTCGCGCTTTCCCACCTTCGCCAAGAACCACCATGCGGTGGAATTCGTCTGCGACTATCTGCGCATGGTGACCCTGGGGTCCAACAATGTGCACGAGTTGGAGGCGCTGATGGATGAGGAGCTCGAAACCCACCATCAGGAACGCCATCGCATCGTGGGCGCAGTTCAGGCTCTGGCCGACGGCACACCGGCGCTGGGCATCGTGGCCGCCGTGCTTGGCGTTATTCACACCATGGGCGCCATCAGCGAGCCCCCCGAAGTGCTCGGCCATATGATTGGTGGCGCTCTGGTGGGTACGTTCTTCGGCGTGTTCGTGGCCTATGGCTTCTTTGCCCCCTTTGCGCAGTCGCTGGGCAATATCTACGAAGCGGAATCGAAGTACTTCCTGTCGCTCAAGGTGGGCCTGCTGGCCCATATCGGCGGCCAGGTGCCGGTGATGGCGGTAGAATTCGCCCGCAAGGCGCTGCTGTCGGAGGATCGTCCGAGCTTTGCCGAGATTGACGAAGCCACATCGAACCTTCCTGCCTCCACTTAAGCCCCGGGATAACCCTAGACCATGGCCGGATACGACCAGCCGATTATCATCAAGAAGGTCAAGAAAGCCGCCCATGGACACCATGGTGGCGCCTGGAAGATCGCCTATGCCGACTTCGTGACCGCCATGATGGCCTTCTTCCTGCTGATGTGGCTGCTTGCCATGACGACGCCGGAACAGAAGGAAGGTCTGGCCAATTATTTCGCGCCGCCCAATGTGACGCTGTCCACCAATGGTTCGGGTGGCATGATGGCGGGTACCGCGCTCGATACCAGCGGCGCAAAGATGGCCGGCTCGGCGGTCGAGGCCCTGCGCGACGTCGCCATTTCGCCCGAGAATACCAGCAATGGTCAGCCGGCAGCGCAGAGCGGTGGGCGCGAAGGCGATAGCGGCGACCCCAATACGGCGATCGGGGCGTCCAATGCCGAGCTGCAGTCGGCCGAGGACGATGCCTTCCACAGTGCGGCTGCCAGCATCCGCCAGGCTTGGCAGGCGCTGCCTGATATCACCGAGATCTCGGACAATCTGCTGCTCGAAGTCACCGACGAAGGGCTCGATATCCAGATCGTGGACCAGACCGGGCGCCCGATGTTTCCCGAGGGCTCGAAATATCCGACAGAGGATGCTCGTCAGGCCATCGCCGCACTCGGGCCGATCCTGCAGAAGCTGAGCAATCAGATTACCATCTCGGGCCATACGGCGGCCGGCGGCACCTATAGCAATCCGCGCTACGGCCCGTGGGAGCTCTCAAGCGACCGCGCCAACGTCGTGCGTTCGCTGCTAGGCGAGTTCGGTCTGGCCGATGATCGCATCAAATCGGTCAGCGGGCGGTCAACCTCGGACCCGTTCTTCCCCAACGACCCCTATCAGGCGGCCAACGAGCGCATCAAGATCACCGTGGTCAGTGAACCGCCGCCGGTGCCGGCAAACCTGGGCTTCTAGGCCCTATTGCTCGGGTTCGGTGGTCAGCAGCAGGGGGAAACCCATGCTGCGCGAGAGGTCATTGGCGCGGCTGGCCTTTTCTTCGGCCACCTCGCGGGTGAACACGGCCACCACACACGATCCCTTGGTATGGGCGGTCAGCATGATGCCCATTGCCTGCGCCTCTGGGACCCGGAATTCGGATTTGAGCAGCCGCACCACGAACTCGCGCGGGGTGAAGTCGTCATTGACGAGGATCACCTTGTGCAAGGGCGGGCGGGCTGTCTTGAGAACGGTGGCATTGCGGGGTTTGGTGCCGGTTTCTGCCATGGCCATCTCCTGCCTGTCTGCTGGCCTGCCGTCGTCTTCGCTGGCGCCGGCAATGGCATAGTCTAGCGCGCGTTGCGACCCGCGTGCCAGCCCAACATTTGCAATTGCCGGGCTAGAGCTTGAGCTTGAAGCCTTCATGGCTTTTGGCAAAGCCGAGCTTTTCATAGAAGCGATGGGCGTCGAGCCGGAGCTTGTTCGATGTCAACTGCACCAAGCCGCAGCCCGCCTCGCGGCAGCGCTCGATGGCCCAGGTGACCATCTGTGTGCCCAGCCCCGTGCCGCGCTGGTCGCTTCTGATGTGCACATTTTCGAGCAGTCCGCGCCGCATGCCGAAATTGGGCAGGCCGGGGATGAAGCTGAGCTGGATGGTGCCGACGATTTCGCCGTCCTTCTCGGCCACCACCAGGCGATGGTTGCGGTCGGCTGACATCTCGTCAAAGGCGGCGCGATAGCGCGGATCATCCAGGCTCGCCTCGTCAAGCGGCGGGGTATCCTTGCCGCGTGCATCGCCGGCGTGGCTGAGCCGGATCATGGTGGGAATATCGGCGGGCGTGGCGTCGCGAAACAGCAGGGCAGACATGGTGGCAATCCGGAGAGGTCGGCAGGGGTGGTCAGCTGCGCCGCGGGCTGATCAGCCGGGCAAAGCCGAGCACCACTATAGCCACGATCGCCGGTCCCAGGGCAAGCCAGGACCCGGCCGCCCACACCGCGCCTGTTGCGGCCCACATGATGGACACAAACGCCTCACTTAGCGTTGCGGCCCGTGACGCCACCTGGCG
>JAHJOS010000238.1 GCA_018820005.1 Alphaproteobacteria bacterium
ACTGCGCCGGCCGCTCAGGCCGAGCGAGCCAGCGGTAAAGATCGTTCCGCGCTGGGACCCGCCAGCCCACCAACCGCCATCTGCGTCACTACTGCTATAAAACCTTCGACTGCAGGGGCATCGTCCGGTGACCACCACGTGTGTGCATCTTCGAGGATCGACATCAGGCTGCGCGCGACAGCACTACTTTGTTCGGCCGCGGCCGGTGAGGGTATCTGCCGAAGAATTTTTTCCAAGTGATCGACGTGAGCCTGTCTAGTTGCCTCGATTGAAGCGCGTTGCTCGGCGCTCAGGCAGCGGGACTCCCGGCGAGCCAGCACCAACCGATGTTGATGCATCAGGTTGTATCGAATGTGCAGGTCGACGTAGCTGCGCAGACGGGTCAGCCCGTCCGCCTGACAGGGATCATCGGCCTCCAGTAGATCCAGAAGGTCCGTTTCGTGCTCCTCGATCAGCTCGAAAAGCAGGATTTGCTTGCTCTCCATATGGTTGTACAACGAGCCGGCTTGCATACCGAGTGCCATGGCCAACTGGCGCAGGCTGACCGCCTGAAAGCCATGCTCGACGAATAGTGTTAGCGCCACTATTCGTAGTTGCTCATGCACCGGCGGTGTGTCAGCCCGCACTGGCCGGCTGGCGTCGCCGTGGGCGAGGTCAATCAGCGGTAGCGATCTGCCCCGTTGGTAGCTTGCGCGCAGGGAGCGGTTCATGGTCAGTCGCGCTGCAATGTCAATGCGACGCCCTGGCCACCACCGATGCAAAGCGTGGCCAGACCTTTCTTGGCGTCACGGCTCATCATCTCGTGCAGCAGGGTAACCAGCACACGACAACCGGATGCGCCGATAGGGTGACCCAGAGCGATGGCACCGCCATTGACGTTGACCTTGTCGCTGTCCCAGCCCAGCTCTTTGCCGACCGACAGTGCCTGTGCGGCAAAGGCTTCGTTTGCTTCGATGAGCTCGACTTCTTCGAGTGTCCAGCCGGACTTGTCCAGGCACTTGCGAGTCGCACTGACCGGTCCAATCCCCATGATTGCCGGATCTACGCCAGCGCTGGCGTAACCCTTGACGGTGGCCAGAATCGGTAGGCCAAGCGCTTTGGCCTTGGACGTGCTCATCAGCAGCACCGCTGCCGCACCATCGTTAAGCGTCGAGGCGTTGCCGGCTGTGACGCTACCGTTCTTATCGAAGGCTGGTTTGAGTTTGGCCAGAGACTGGATGGTGGTATCTGTCCGGGGCTGCTCATCGGTATCGAACAGCAGGGGATCGCCTTTGCGCTGCGGGATGGATACTGGTGTGATTTCCGCCTTGAAGCGACCGCCCTCGATAGCGGCCGCCGCGCGCTGTTGGGATTGCGCGGCGAAGGCGTCCTGTTCCTCCCGGGTCAGTTTGTAGCAGGACACGAGGTTTTCTGCGGTGATACCCATGTGATAGTCATGAAAGGCATCAAGCAATCCGTCCTGCAGCAGCGAGTCGGCCAGTTGGGCATGGCCCATGCGTAGGCCGGTGCGCGCCTTGGGTAATACAAAAGGCGCGAGGCTCATGTTTTCCATGCCGCCGGCGATGACGATTTCGGCATCGCCGCAGCGTATTGCCTGGGTAGCCAAATGCACGGTTTTCAGGCCGGAGCCACAGAGCTTGTTCACTGTCATGGCAGGCACGCTATGAGGAAGGCCCGCATTGATCGCTGATTGCCGCGCGGGATTCTGCCCGCAGCCAGCGGTAAGCACCTGTCCCATGATCACTTCATCGACCGTAGCTGGGTCGATGCCGGTTTTCTCCAGCAGAGCGCGGATTACCGTGCTGCCCAGTTCGGTCGCGCTCACATTGGCCAGCGCGCCTTGGAAAGCGCCGATTGCAGTGCGTGTTGCGGCAACGATTACAACGTCTTGCATGTTTTATCTCCTAGAACCCTCATGCCGCTATTACGCGACGCTATAGGGAAAAGAATAAAAAAGCGCTCGCCGCCAAATTCAATGGGAGCGTAACGGCGGCGGCGCTTGGGAAATCAAGGATGGACGTGGCAGCATCCGGCCTGCTGTGTCTGGCTTCATTCGGAAGCTAGACCGGCACTTAGCCCCGGGCTCGCTAGAAATCTCCAAATTGCCAAGCCAGTGGGTGTTCAATTGTTATGAAAGGGCCGTGCGCGACCCGTCGATGCTTGGTCACAACGCATTCAGCCGCGCCCGCGCGACCCGCGAGCCATTGGGTCGACCCAGCAGGTCACTGATGCGCTGCCCGGAGGCAACGAGAGCGTCCAGGTCGATGCCAGTGTCAATGCCTAAACCGTTGAGCATATAGAGCACATCCTCACTGGCTACATTGCCGCTAGCGCCCTTGGCATAAGGACAACCGCCGAGGCCAGCAACCGAGCCGTCGAACGTGCAGATTCCTTCGAGTAGGCTGGCGTAAATATTCGCCAGCGCTTGACCATAGGTGTCATGAAAGTGCCCGGCGAGCTTGTTACACGGCACCTCGCGGCTGACCACTTCGAACAGCTGGCGAGTCTTTTCCGGTGTGCCGGTACCGATGGTGTCACCCAGGGAAATTTCATAGCAGCCCATGGCGAACAATTCGCGAGCCACGTGGGCGACGCGCTTCGGGTCGATCTCGCCTTCGTAGGGACAACCCAGCACGCAAGACACATAGCCACGCACCTGAATGCCGTTTTCCCGCGCCGCTTCCATCAGCGGGGCGAAGCGCGCCAGGCTCTCGTCGATGGAGCAATTGATGTTCTTCTGCGAGAACGCCTCGGACGCGGCGCCGAACACCGCGACCTCGCTGACGCCGGCTTCGATGGCCGCTTCGAGTCCTTTCAGGTTCGGCGTAAGGGCCGCGTAGGTCACACCCGGTTTCTGCCGGATCTGCGCGAAGACTTCGGCCGAGCCGGCCATCTGCGGCACCCATTTGGGCGACACGAAACTACCGACCTCGATGTACTGCAGGCCGGCCGCGCTGAGGTCATCTACCAGCCGCACTTTGTCAGTAATGCTGATCGGCTGTTTCTCGTTCTGCAGGCCATCGCGGGGGCCGACTTCCACCAGACGTACATGCTTGGGCAGGGTCATACCGACTCCTCCAAGTCCACCAGGACGCTGCCTTCGCTGATGAGCTCGCCTTCCTGACAGAACAGGCTCTTGACCACGCCGGCATGAGGCGCGCGAATGCTGTGCTCCATCTTCATCGCTTCGAGCACGATGAGCGTGGCACCCGCCTCGACGCTTTGCCCGGCCTCGACCAGCACCCGAACGATGCTGCCGTTCATGGGCGCGGTCAGGCCGCCGTGGTGCTGGTGGCTGGCTTCGACTTCAGCGATGGGGTCGAACGCGGTTACGGCGTGCAGCTCGCCATTCCATTCCAGATAGAGCGTGCAGCCCTGGCGGATGGCTTTTGGAAGATGAGTGATCTCGGTTGCGGCGCGACTGCTCACGCGTACCTGACGGCTCTCGCCATTGCACATCAGATGCACACTGGTTTGCGCCGGTAATCCGAAGCGCAGCCCATCGCGCTTTGCCCATGGTGAGTGGAGATCGTCTTCACGGACCTTGGCCGGCTCGGTCTGCACGAAGAGCTGGCCGGCCAGTTGCCAGAATTCATCGGATAGCTCACCGGGCTTACGCATCAGCTCGGCTTCGTGGCGCGGTATGAAACCGGTGTCCAGTTCCGCGTCGGCAAAAGCAGGGTGGCCAATTACGCGCCGCAGAAAAGCAAGGTTGGTGCGCACGCCGCCAACGCAGGTCTCATCCAGCATCGCCAGCAAACGCAGGCGCGCTTCT
>JAHJOS010000239.1 GCA_018820005.1 Alphaproteobacteria bacterium
TGACGTGGCGTGAACAGTGTTTTGAGCGCCGGGTGATTACTCGGGCGCCCAAGTTCAGGGATGTTGCTGGCAACTTTAAACCTTGCCAGAGGCATCCAAATGACCCGCATTCTTGTCGCCTACTATTCCAGCTATGGCCATGTTCGCGCTTTGGCGCAGGCAGAGGCCGAAGGCGCGCAGAGCGTCCCAGGGACGATTGTCGACCTGCGCCGTATTCCTGAAACGGTTCCTGAGGCCGTCCGCGAGAAGTCCGGATATATTGTTGACGAAACGCCACTGGTCAGTCCGGGCGACCTCGCCAACTACGACGGCATCATCCTTGGAACCCCGACACGCTTCGGCATGATGGCGGGGCAGATGAAGCAGTTTCTTGACCAGGCGGGCGGTTTGTGGGCGCGCAATGCCCTGGTGGGCAAGGTTGGTGCAGTCTTCGCCTCGACCGGTTCGCAACACGGTGGCCACGAAAACACGATTCTGTCGGCACATGTTCCGCTCATGCACTTCGGCATGATCATTGTCGGACTACCTTACTCATTTGCGGGGCAGACGCATGGTGACCACGTCATAGGGGGCTCCCCATACGGCGCAGGGACGATTGCAGGCGTCGATGGCTCGCTTCATCCGACTGAAATCGATCTCGCTGGCGCCCGTTTCCAGGGTGCTCACGTTGCCCGGGTTGCAGGGCGGCTTGCACAAGAAGATTGGGTACAGGACGCGGCCTGAAACGCACTGACCCGATCCTGCACCATCCGGCATTGGAACCTAGAAATGGCACGGATATCAGACATTTTCCTGACTGCCCTGGCACCGGCTGTATGGGGCAGCACCTATATTGTGACCACCGAGGCTCTCCCGGGTGGTCACCCTCTGACCCTGGCTGCGCTCCGAGCTCTGCCCGCCGGAATCCTGCTCCTGGCACTCACCCGCAGTTTTCCACCCCTTGCCCTTGTGGGACGCATCCTGGTCCTTGGCGTCCTGAACTTCGGGCTTTTCTGGACCATGCTGTTCATCGCCGCAGACCGGCTGCCAGGCGGTGTGGCGGCAACCCTGGGTGCCGTCCAGGCACTCATGGTAATCATTTTGGCTCGCGCCTGGCTGGGCACGCCCATTTTGGGCGGCGCCGTATTTGCAGCGCTTGCTGGTGTGGTCGGGGTCGCACTCCTGCTACTGGGACCAACCGCTGCGCTTGATCCGGTGGGCATTCTGGCCGGCATGCTAGGGGCGGCATCAATGGCTGCGGGCACGGTGCTGAGTCGGAAATGGGCTCCGCCGGTTTCCCCTTTAAGGTTCACGGCCTGGCAATTGACTGCCGGAGGTCTGGTGCTGCTGCCTGTTGCCATGCTTGTTGAGCCAGCACTGCCATCCTTGTCTGGCACCAACTGGTTGGCCCTTGCCTGGCTCGGCCTGGTCGGGGCGGCTGCAACATATGGCCTTTGGTTTCGCGGGCTGGCTCGGCTGGAACCGGCAGCTGTCTCCATGCTGGGCATGGTCAGCCCACTTGTTGCCGTTGCCCTAGGTTGGTTGTGGCTGAACCAGTCCCTGACGCCCTTGCAGATCCTTGGCGGCGGTATCGTTCTGGCTTCCGTCTGGGCCGGACAAATCAACAATCGTCGATCGCGAGGCGAAACCAGCACTGCACAGATCTTGCTGCCTTCCGAGAACCGTTGGGGACCGCATAAATTCCTGGCCTTCAAGCTTGGTCGCCTTGCCGACCGCCGCCGAAAGCGCATTGCGACCGTCGACCTGTGCGCTCTTTCGGAACACCGACTGAATGATCTTGGACTCTCGCACCCAGATCTCGTTGGTCCAGCGCCAACGATGAATTGCCAAGCAGGCTACAATTGATCCTCGCCCAGGCCCCGGGTGTTTGTCACGACTGCGACCCGTCACCAGGAGAACAAAATGGAAGACATAACCGTCGCTCGGTTCGGCATTATCCTCAAGACAGAGAACTTCGCCGGATGCATTGAATTCTATCGAAACGTGCTTTCGTTGAAATTATGGTACCAGAAGCAAGATCTGTTCTGCTTCCATTTCGGTGCCGACAGTTACCTATTGGTGGAGCAGGGCGGCGTGGGGTCGAGTCTTCGAAAGGGCACGGAGACCAATCCGGTCGTCTTGCGGTTTGATGTAGCCGATGTTGATCGAGCAGCCGATCGAGTTGCAGAGTTCGGGATCGAAGTCGAGGTTCTGAGGTTCGACTGGGGTACGATCGCCATCTTTTCGGACCCGGACGGCAATCCCTGCGAGTTCAAGAATGCTGACGATCCGTACTTCGAACTGCCCTAACTTGTGGCACGGTTTGCACGCGCAAACCCACATGCCGAACGATTCGCCGAGTTCGGAACCGTCGATGTGCTAGACATCGATGCCTTCAGAAGGTGCGAAATGGCCATGCGAGGCACACTGGTGAAGGGCGTCGAACCCGCGCCGCAGGATATGTGCGCCCTGGCAAGGCACGCCGGCAGCGACTGACGGACGAGTCTTCGACGCTGCTGCGTCAACCCGCCCGCACCCAGGTGCCGCGTAACTCTCCAAGAAGAGACAGGAAGTCATGGCGCATCGCGACACAACGGCACTGCCTGACAATTGGGAGCGTACCGGCCCTGTTTCGACCTGGCGGCTGGGACGAACATTGAGGAAAGAGCTGCTCGTGGGTCACAGGATGCACGGCAAAAGTGGACCGCTTTTGCGCGCGACAGGCAGTCTGATGGTGTCTTGTTTGCCGGTGACGGCGGCGGCATCGCCAAGGTGGATCTGACA
>JAHJOS010000027.1 GCA_018820005.1 Alphaproteobacteria bacterium
CAATGGTGTCCTGCCGCGCCTCGACGACTTCATCAAGGTAGCAGATGGCGCCCATTCGCACCGCGGTTGTCAAAGGTCCATCCTGCCAATAGGTCCCGTCGCTGCCCAGCAGGAACCGGCCAACAAGATCCGCCGCTGTCATGTCTTCATGGCACGAAACGGTGATCAGGGGCCTTTGCAGACGCCAGGCCATATGCTCGACAAACCGGGTCTTGCCACAACCGGTCGGCCCCTTGAGCATCACCGGCAGCCGCATGGAATATGCCGCTTCGTACAGCGCAAGCTCATTGCCGCCTGGGTGGTAGCGGGGCTCGCTCTTGAGCATGTACTGTTCGAAGTCCAAACCGTCCGCCTCCGGATAATTGGGCCGGAAGCTCCTCCCGATGGGCGAGCTTCCGGGGGAGTTGTCGCCTAGCGATGCGTCGCAACAGTCTTTTGATTGGGAATGTTGTCCATGGGGCATTGATCTGTCCCGACCGTGGGTCGGGTCATTGCCTCCACCATTTCGCGGGTGCCCTCGGGATCGGCGGCCCATTTGGTGTAGAACTCATAGGGACAGGTGGCGACGCCCTTGTCGCCCTCGCCGGAGTTGATCATGCCGGTGTATCCGCGATGGACGAGTTTGAACAAATGGTTCTGGGACTGGCCGTTGGCACGCGCATCACGGATTGCCGAGACCGAGAACTGCCCGTACTGGATGCCCATTTCCTCTTCGCCGCATTCGCCGAGCGTGCGGCCATCAAAGCCGATCAAGGCCGAGTGCCCGAAATAGGAATAGACGCCGTCAAAACCAGTGGCATTGGCGACGGCCACATACACGTTGTTGGCCCATGCCATCGCCTTTGACATGATGACCTGCTGTTCCTTGGCGGGGTACATGTAGCCTTGGCAGCGCACAATCAGATCTGCGCCTTTCATCGCGCAATCGCGCCAGATCTCCGGGTAATTGCCGTCATCACAGATGATGAGGCTGATCTTCAGGCCCTTTGGCCCCTCCGCGACATAGGTGCAATCCCCCGGATACCAGCCTTCAATGGGAACCCACGGCATGATCTTTCTGTATTTCTGGACGATCTCGCCCTTGTTGTTCATCAGGATCAGCGTGTTGTAGGGCGCTTTTTTGGGATGTTCTTCGTGGCGTTCGCCGGTCAGCGAGAACACGCCCCAGACATTGGCGGCCCGGCAGGCGGCGCCGAATATCTCGGTCTCTTCGCCTGGAATGGCGGAAGCCGTCTCATACATTTCCCGTTCGTCATACATAATGCCGTGCGTGGAATATTCAGGGAAGATCACAAGGTCCAAGCCGGGCAAACCCTTCTTCATGCCTTTGAGCATGTCGGCGATCTTGTGGCAGTTCTCGATCACCTCGGCCTTGGTGTGCATCCGGGGCATTTTGTAGTTGACCACTGCAACGCCAGCGGTGTCGTTGCTGCTCGAAATATCTCCGTGGTACATGACACTGACTTCCTCACTGTTGTATCGACCGCAAGAGTTGGCCGATGGATTTTCATTTTCGTCTGGGCATGGGAAACTGTCCGGTCAGGGCAACGCGTATTGCGATCCAGAGCGCGCGCATTGCCTCAGTCAGGTGCGCGCCGGTGGTGGCGATCAGGCGAACGACAACAACCGAGCGATCGGCCAGATGGGTTTGTCCGGCGTAGATACCGCTTTCGTGGAACCGCGCGATGCAGGCTTCAAGTTCGGATGAAATCAAACCCGCGTTGTCGCTGTCATAGACAAGAAACGTGCCGGCGCATTGGCGCCCGTCGGTGGCGCCAAGCCAGTTTTCTCCGCTCACAAAGGCGCGGTCGACATAGAAGGTCTCGCCTTCGCCAGTCTTGAGCCTGATCGTGTTGTCGAGCTGGCTGAAAGGGGCGCCGCGGCCATTCGGGTCATGGCAAAGCTGAGCATCACAGAACAGCAGCTTGCTGCTCGCATGAACGTGGGCCGTCAGCGTGCTTGCCAGCCGGGCTCCCGGAAACAGGATTGCCGGCTCTGGACAAAACTCCAGCCAGCCGTTTTGGGCAACCCGGAGCTCAACATCGATCTTCGAGCCGCTCTGATGGGAATTGTGAATGATGGTCGATGCCTGACTTGTCACATGGGCAAAGGCTCCGTCTTCGACCTCAACGGCCAGATGATGATCGTCATCGTGATAGAGCCCACCGGCGCTCGACTGCAGGTACAATGTCGCCATGCCCTCCGGGTCGCCGCTGATCGAAAACGGTCTCGTGATGTGGAACGGGTGCGGTGTATGCTGGTGAGCCAGATAGGTCTTGCCGCCAAAACTGCGGAACTGGAGCCGCGCGCGAACGCTTCTGCCAAGGCTGGTCGAGCGAAACGGAAGATCCTGAACCGGAACCGGGATGTTCATGCCGGCGCCTCAGCACCAAAGAACAAGACCTGATGGCAGATGAGATCGACGATCTCTTCAAGCCCCTTCCGCTCCGACAACCCGCGGCAGACACAGCCGATTGTCGGCCGCTCGCCGCGGATGGCTGAAGCTTCCGCCAGAATGGAAGCCGCATCCACCAGCACATAAGGCGCCAGGTCGAGCTTGTTGATGACCAGCAAATCGCATTGCAGCGTACCGGGTCCACGCTTGCGCGGAATGTCATCGCCCTGCGCAACATCGATCACGAACATCCACCAATCGACGAGATCGAGTGAGAACGTGGACGCCAGATTGTCGCCGCCGCTTTCGATCAGTACAAGATCAAGCCCGGGGAACTTGGCCGCCAGATCGTCGGCGGCTGCAATGTTCAGGGTTGGATCTTCTCTGATCACAGTGTGGGGGCATGCGCCCGCCTCGACGGCGACCACCCGCTCAGGATCGATCAAGCCGCTGGCCTGCACCCGCCTTGCATCCTCCTTTGTCACCAGGTCATTCGTGATGACTGCCAATTCCACTCCCCTGGCATGAAACAGGGGAATGAGCGCCTCAATCAGCGCGGTCTTGCCAGAGCCCACAGGACCGCCGATGCCGATACGGGCCGCAAACTGGCTTTTTTTGCTGGCCGGCTCAGCGACTGGAATTCTGCCTTGAATGCTCATCGCAGCATGTACCTCTGGGCCAGAGGCAACTCGGTCGCGGGTTCGCAGGTCGCCAGTTTGCCGTCAACGAACACGTCGAAGGTTGACGCATCCACCTCGATGTGCGGACACGCATCATTGTGCAGCATGTCGGCCTTGGTCAGCACCCTGGTGCCTTGCGCCGGAAGCAGCCTCTTCTTCAGATCAAGCGTCTTGGCGAGCCCGTTGTCGATCGCCCGCGGATTGACAAAACAGGCGCTGAGGTCTTGGGCGGCCCGTCCAAATGCACCCCATTGCGGGCGCATGATCAGCGGTTCGCAGGTCATCAGACTGGCGGCTGAATCGCCCATCGCCCCCCAGGCGATGAAGCCGCCCTTGACGATGAGTTCGGGCTTGCTGCCGAAATACGCCGGCCGCCAAAGCACGACGTCGGCCATCTTGCCGTCTTCCAGCGAGCCGATATGGGCAGCGATGCCAAAGCTTCTTGCCGCATTGATGGTGTATTTGGCGATGTAGCGC
>JAHJOS010000240.1 GCA_018820005.1 Alphaproteobacteria bacterium
CGATGTCATGGGCATTGCCCGATGCGTCCTGGTGCACGGCGATCAGGCACGGCACGCCGCCACCCTTCTGGTATTCGCCACGCACGGTGTGGCCCGGGCCCTTGGGGGCGATCATGATCACGTCCACGGTCGACTTGGGCTCGATCAGGTTGAAGTGGACGTTGAGGCCATGGGCGAACGCCAGCGCGGCGCCGTCACGGATGTTGGGCTCGATGTGCTGCTTGTAGATGTCGGCCTGCAGCTCATCGGGGGTCAGCATCATGATGACGTCAGCCCACTTGGAGGCATCGGCGACGCTCATGACCTTGAGGCCTTCGCCCTCGGCCTTCTTGGCCGACGGGGAACCCGGACGCAGGGCCACCACGACGTCGGTGACGCCGCTGTCGCGCAGGTTCAGCACATGGGCATGGCCCTGGCTACCGTAGCCGACGATGGCCACCTTGCGGGATTTGATGATGTTGAGATCGGCATCACGATCGTAATAGACGCGCATGGGTTGCTCCCTTGAATTGCGGTTATGCGGTTGTGGCTTTTGCCCCGTAAAGGGCAAAGAACTGATCGGTCGCGGCCTTGACGTCCGCTTCGATATTGTCGGCAACATTGGTCTGGGTCAGGGCCTTGTCGCCCAGCAACAGGCGGATCTGCACATCGCGGACCACCAGACCAAAAAAAGTACGATAGGCGTCTTCACTGCTGGTGAAACGCAGGAGGCGCGCATCCCTGCCCGCTTCGAGAATCGGCTTGAGGCGGCGCCGGATGGCCAGCGGCCCGTTTTCCAGCACGATCATCCCCAGGCTGTCTTTTTCCTGTGCGGCATGGGTGACGGCGGTCCGATTGAGCGTGATGGAAACCTCGCCCGTGATGACGGTCAGCAGGTCACGGGCGAATTGCTCGATACTGGCGCGCAGCGTCTTGGCACTCAGCCCGCTGCGATCGACCTGCGGCATGCGCACCTTGGCCGCCTGCCACTGCACAGTCGCGGTCAGCAGGCCATCGCGGTCCCCGAACCACTTGTAGAGCGTTTCCTTGCTGCACGAGGCGCGCCGCGCCACAGCCGTCATGGTCAGCCCATCGCCATTTTCCACGAGCAGATCCAGCGCCGCCGTCAGCACAGCCTGCTGGCGGGGAGTGAACGTCTCTTCGGTGACCTTGATGGTCAGGGGCACGGGGCATCCTTGGGTCGCAGGCCGAACGGTTTCAGCCAATTTCGTTCGCAGGCGTACCGTACGGTACGGTTCTAGGCAAGCGAAATTTGCGGGGCTGTGGATGGCAGAGGTGATTGGCAGGTGAAGGCTATTCGGCGAATGCAGTTTAGCTCAATCGGGTAAGCGTCCGATATTGGGTGTGCGTATTCGGTAGCCAGTGGCCCACAAGGGGTCGGCTGGTGACGGGCAGAGACGCGCCCCATTTCGTCCGTTCAGACCGACCCTCCGATTTCCCAAAAGCAGTCGGTCCGCTCAAGTCGAGGCAAAGGCGGTAACGGAGTGGCCTGCGGACTGACGGCTCTTCAGCATCAAACCCAGCAGGCAGACCAGGCGGCAGGGCCGGCGTGTCAGCTCAGGTCATGCAACGCTTTGCCATTGGGCGGCCCGATCTCGAAGTTCGAGAATTTTACGTCCAGCCCATGTCGCTCCGGCGTGCACAGCATCGGGCCCACCAGATAGCTGGGCGCGATGGGAAATGGACACAGCCGCAGCAATGGCCAGCGCAGACCGTCTGTCGACGATTGCAGACGCAACACCCCCGCTTGCACGGTGACGCGCAAATAGAGATCTGAAGGGTCGGACGCATAGACCGATGTGGACCAGTCCGACTGGTTGACCGTCAGGACACTGCCCAGGCACGCAGCGCCATCGGAAAGCTCGATACCGGCTTTGATCCATTTGTTTTCGTCGATACGGACCATGATGCCGGCTTGGTCGTAGAGCGCCTCATAGCGCCCCTGCACGCGCAAGGTCGCCGTGAAGTCTCCCTCCCAGGCGCGGCCAAAGAAGTGTCCGCTATCGCGGGTAAACCCGTAGTAGGTGTCCCGCCAGAAGTCGGTCTTCTCGTCAGAGCAAACGGTCAACTCACCGCTGTTGACCGACCATTGACGAGGCTCGTTGTGCCAGGCGCATAAACCAAACATGACGGCTCCCTTTGTCCAGTGTGCCTACACTCAGCTCATGACGGGCTGAAGTTCAACCGTTCCTAACGCAATACCCTTGAACGGCTGAACTTATATGCGGCTGTGGGTCTAGGACCAGCTCACTGATGCAGCGGCGGGAGTATGGACTCTGCACGATTGCGCGCGCTCGCCATGTCCCACACCGCGTCAGCAAGCATGTCAGGATCGACGACGGGGAAAGAATCCAGGACCATTCCCGCCGCCAAGGCCGCCGCCATTCCTGCCGAATTGTTGATCATTGCACCCACATGGAGCATGCCCGCAAAAACACCGTCGGCCTGAACTTCTTCATGTAGCGTCATGATGTAGTTGCGGGTAGCCGCCATGGCGGGACCGGGACCGCTCATTCCTGCCACCGGCAAAACGGCGGACAGGCCATCCGCCACAATGAAGGCTCCATCGCCGCGTGATCGCATACCGGGCATCAATGCACGAGCCAATTCGATTGGCGCCCATGTCAGCAAGGGCGAGATCGACTGCAGATAGCTCGCCTCCAGATCAACGGCCGGAACAAAATAGGTGGTGCTTGAAATGGGGGAGAAAAGAGCAGCATCAATCGATCCGAGCTGCGCTTCGATCGCCTGCACGAGAGACGGGATGGCGGCAAGGTCTGTCAGATCGGCGGGGAAGGTGTAGGCTTCAATCCCCTGCTCAGCCAGCCTTGCCTTGAGCAGATCGAGGCCGGTCGGACCGCGGGCGATCAGGGCAACCTTGTAGCCTTCCTGACCAAATCGGGCTGCGACGGATGCGCCCAATCCCGTGCCAGCTCCGAATATTGCGATGGTTTTTTGTTCAGTCATCAGGACGCTCCATGGGTGGTATGTTTTCCTGACCACCTATGTGTGCTATCGCGGTTGGAGCACAAGAACGCAGAAATTTATGGCCTAGTCAGATGCTTGTACCTACCCCGCCCCTTCAGCCTGGCGTCTTTCCCGCATGCCGGGAGGTGAACCAAATGCTCGCACGCATGGGCGACAAATGGACAATCATGACCATCACCATGCTGGTTCAGCAGCCCAGACGGTTTAACGAGCTCAAACGCATGATCGGCGGCATCTCCCAGCAGATGCTGACTCGGACGCTGAGATCACTGGAAGGCGATGGACTGGTCTCGCGAAAAGTCCATCCGAGTGTCCCACCTCAGGTTGAATACAGCCTCACGCCGCTGGGCCAATCGCTGGCACTGCCATTGATTGAGCTATCGACCTGGGTTCTGGAGAATATGGAGGCGATTCAGCGCCATCGCGAGCAGGTCGGAACAACGCCTGCAAACAGCCCTTAGAGGCGACACGTCACTGCCGTCCAAACCGCAAGAACGACGGTCTCATCTGAGCAGCACCGAGGGTCAGTCGAGCCAATCGCCCGATCCTCAGGCTGAGCCACCCACATAGCAATGGCAGCCTTCAAGTATCATCAAAGTCAGCCCGAATGGCCGAAATGGGGTCGAGACATGCCGGCGGGCCTCTGAGCGAGAGACTGAGCGGTCATTTCCGAGGTTAGCCGGGAACGACCGCTTATGCCGGATGAGGACACTCATCGCGATGGAAGCATTTGCCAAAGGCGACTGGCCGCGCATGCAATCGCCAACCAGTAGAGAACAGAGATGGCTGGGCCGGACGGCGCCGGAATGGCTTGAGCCGCTCAGCTTTCGTTGCAGGATTCCTGTCTGACCCAAGCTGCCAACCCTCTGCGGACACGACAGCGGCGGCGGCTAAAGATGCGCGATCTTCTGGTTGAGGGCACACCAGATGGGCTGCGGCCCTGTGGCCGGCTGCAGGTCTATTTGCCGCCAGCCCGGCGTGGCACAGTAGCGCAGTTGTTGCTTTGTGCAACATTCGCATACCAATATAGAATTAAATTCCCCTTCGATAGCATCAATTCATCTACAGTTATTCCGGCACAATGTACGCTATCGTACCATTATAACGTGAAAATCTGCAGTATCACGCGATAAGTAGTATTTATGTATCCGTACATTCAGCATGCATGGTCACTTTTATACAAATTCGCGACATAGTGACACATCGGAAGGACAGCTAATAATTGTTCTGTTAAGGAATTTAAACCACGCTTCGAGCATAGGGATCGCTATGTCGCGACCTCGGAGTTCGGGAGCAAACGGTGGGCCTAAGGTCGGTTCAAGTCGCCAGTTCAATATCCAGTGCCGTGGTCGAGGTCACATCATTTGATCTGGACCCGGCCATCCTGACGCGACTGGATCTGCTGCAAGCAAGAGATGAAACGACCTTCAGGCATTCGCAGGCGGTTGCAGAGCTCATGGCCGCATTCGCCCGTCACCTGATGATGGAACCGGACAGCATCAGGCTTCTCGGATTGGCCGGCCTGCTCCACGATATCGGCAAGACGGAACTGAGCATCGCGGTGCTCGACAAGCCAGGCCGCCTGACGGCCAACGAGATGGCCCATATGCGCAGCCATCCCGCCAGGGGACACCGTTTCCTGTCCCAGTTTGGCAGTGTGCCCGACGTCGTTCTCGACATCTGCCTGCACCACCATGAACGCCTGGACGGCACGGGCTATCCAGACCGCCTGGCCGGCGCCGAGATCAGCCTGCCCGTCCGCATCGCCACCATCTGCGACGTCTACGACGCGTTGGTCTCGCCAAGACAATACAGACCAGCATGGACCCCAAAAGACACAGCGGACTGGATGCTGCAGGCGGACGGGTTCTTTGACCCCGACTTGCTGCGCCAGTTCCTCCACCTCGTAAGCACAAAATAACGCCGAATACCCAATATACTGGAGACCAAAAGTGCCTGATATCAGCTCCCAGATCGTGACGTGGAACGACGCCGACCGCGCCATTGGCGAAATTGTGCTGCAACGTGCCGGCAAGAACCTCAAGCCGGCCCTGCTGGCTGCCTATCAGGTGATGGATCCTTCGCTCAAGGACCTGCCCGAAAATGTCTGGCAGGACGAGCGGCGCAAGTTCGACTATATCGCGCGCGGTAACTTCCCCGCCCAGTATTTCGAGCAGCAGGCGGTCATCACCAAGAACATCGCCTCGAAGTCCGACTTCGTCAGCTATCTCAGCAAGACCTATGCGGCCTATGCCGCCGGGCTGGCCTCTGGCCTGGTGCGCGAACGCAAATGGTCTGATGCCAAGATCGACGTGCTGATGACCAGCCTGATGCGCTCGGTCTTTTCCGATGCCAGCGTGGTCATGTACGACTTCTTCCGCATCCTCAATGAGGAAGCCGACAAGCAGCGGGCCATTGTCGAAGCCGAGCGCCTGGCCGTGCAGGAAGAGCGGCAGGCCAAGGCGGCCGAACAGGCCAAGGCTGTAGCAGCTTTGGGCGCCGGCCTGTCGCGACTGGCCGACGGGGATCTGACGGCCCATATCGACACCGCCTTCACAGGCGATCTCGACGAGGTGCGCCTGGCGTTCAATGCCGCGACCGACAAATTCGCCGATATCGTCCGGCAATTGCGAGAGACCTCGAGCGCACTCCGGACAGCGACCGGCGAAATCCTGGCCGGCGCCAATGATCTGGCCGAGCGCACCACGCGTCAGGCCGCCGCCATTGAGGAAACGTCGGCGGCAATGGAACAGCTGTCCACCACAGTGACCGACAATGCCAAGCGCGCTGGTGAGGCCAACAGCAAATCCAACGGCGTGGCGGCGAGCGCCGAGCAGACCGGTGACGTCATGGCGCAGTCCAATGCCGCCATGGAGCGCATTTCCATCTCATCGGCCAAGATCTCCAACATCATTGGCCTGATCGACGACATCGCCTTCCAGACCAATCTGCTAGCGCTCAACGCCTCGGTCGAAGCCGCCCGCGCCGGCGACGCCGGCAAGGGCTTTGCAGTGGTTGCCGTTGAAGTGCGGCGCCTGGCGCAATCGGCGGCCAGCGCCTCCTCTGACGTCAAGAGCCTGATCGAACAATCGGCGATCGAGGTGTCCGCTGGCAGCAAGCTGGTGGCCGATGCCGGCCAGCGCCTCGCCAGCATGCTGCTGGCGGTGCGCGACACCGCTTCGCTCATCCAGTCTATTGCCAGCGCCAGCAATGAGCAGGCCGGGGCCATTGCCGAGGTCACGGTCGCCGTTCGCCAGATGGACGAGATGACCCAGCACAATGCGGCTCTCGTCGAGGAGATCAACGCCTCCATCGAGCAGACCAATGGCCAGGCCAATGAGCTGGACAACATCGTGGAGGTCTTTGTGCTGCACGAGACGGCCGCATCGACGCGCAAGCCTGCGGCCCGACCGGCCGGCAAGACCGGCAATGACGTCAGGGCACAGCAGGCACGCGCCAGCACGGCGGTCCGGTCGCACCGCACCTATGGCAACACTGCCATCAAGGACGACTGGAGCGCGTTCTAGCCACTTTGGCGCCCTCTCGGCCGGCACGCCGACCGAGAGATGACTTGCATCGGGCCCATGCACAATCAACCAGCTGGGAACGCCACGATTTCGTCCCCATGCGTCAACAACTCGACTAAGCTGGCAGCGTCGCTGGCTAAGCAATGGCGCCGGCGCTTGTGAGCTCTCTGTGCTTTCGCCAGATGGAGAGCCCAATGTCGGTCATGGACCTTACACGTTCGCGCAATCTGCTGATCGCGAAGATGGCACCGGTAGATGTCGGTCGACTGCAAGCGACGGCGACGCGCGTGCCCCTGCCGCTCAGAGCCATGCTCGAACAGGCACATTAACCCATCGAGTTCGTCTATTTCGTCGAATCCGGCCTGGCCTCGGTCGTGGCCGGCGCGCAACGCGATCAGGCCATCGAGGTCGGGCTTTTTGGTCGGGATGGCATGAGCGGCACATCACTGGTGCTTGGCGATTCAGAAACGGCCTTCAACTGCTCTACCCAGGTGGAGGGATCGGCGATCCGCATCTCGGCGGCCAATCTTGGCGAAGCCCTGCACGCAAGCGCGTCGCTCAAAGCGCTTCTGACCGGCTATGCCCATCCCTTGGCCATTCAAACGGCCTGCACGGCCTGGGCCAACGCCGATCTGCGGCTTGAGGAGCGCCTGGCGCGCTGGATCCTGATGGTGGATGACCGTATCGACGGCAACCAATTCAGCATCACCCATGAATTCCTGTCGGTCATGCTCGGCGTTCGGCGGGCCGGTGTCACCCAAGCGCTCAACGCCCTGGCATCTCGCCAGCTGATTGATGTTCGGCGGGGCACAATTGGGGTCATTGATCGTGCCGGCCTTGCAGCCATCACCAAGGGAACCTACGGGCTGGCAGAGGCCGAATATGTCCGGATAACCGGCATTCCCCTGGGGAAATAGCGGCGCGTGACATCGCGATCGCGGGCGCAACAGGTGGCATCAAGCAACCACGGCCCAGGTCTGCCTGGGCAAAGGCCTGTGCCGGCTCAAGTAGAGCCAGCACAGGGTCTTGTGTCGCTCAGATCCCGCCAGGGACGACGGGCGGCTGCAGCGTGGTCGGGGCAACGCTGGTTCGCCACCAGATCAGGCCGGTGAGCACGGCCATCAACAGGTCCGCGATCGGGGCGGAGATCCACACACCGGCCTCACCCCACGCCAGCGGCAGCACCAGGGTGAGGGGAATGGCAAACAGATAGGTGCGCCCCAGCGACAACACGGCGGCCTGCCGCACCTTGCCCAACGCCTGGGCATAACTGGCCACCATCATCACCGGACCAAAGGCGAAATAGGCGGCAAGCGACAGCGGAACAATGCGTGCGACCTCCAGCCCGACCGCGGCATCGGCCACAAACAGCCCACCCAGACGATCGCGCCCCCCTATCAGCAGCACTTGCACGAGCAGGCCATAGGCAAGGCTGACGCCCAGCGCAAAGGCCAGCGTGCGCCTGGCCCGTTCGCCCTGCCCTGCCCCAATGGCATTGCCGACAATGGCCTGCAGGCCCAGGCTCATGCCCATCAGCGGCAGGAAGGCGAAGGTGGAGAGCCGCATCACCACGCCATAGGCGGCGATGGTCATATCGGGCTGTGGCAGGGCCAGGCGATGCAGGGCAAACAGGGTCGCTGCCGAGCCCAGCGAAATGCCGATGAAATTGAGGCTGCGCGGCACACCCAGCGCCAGGATCTGGCGCCACTGACCATCGCAGCGCAACCCCACCATGGGCAGCATGGCCCGGCCACGCAGGCGGTAGATGAGCACGACAACCAGCCCCAGCAGCTGCGCCAGCGCAGTGCCCCAGGCCGATCCGGCGACGCCAAAATCGAACACCCCGATCAAGAGCGCGTTGAACCCGATATTGGCCAGGGTCACCAGCACGCCGGCCATGGCCATGAAGCCAACCCTGCCCTCCATGCGCAGCGCATCGGACTGCACCGAAAGCAGAAAGCCCAGGGGCGCCGTGGCAAAGGAGATGGCGAGAAAGCGCCAGCCCATGGCGGCGAGGTCGGCGCGGCCGCCGGCCAGCAGATCGACGAGAGGGCCGCCAAAACCAAAGAACGCCAGCATGGCCAGACCCGCCACGGCAAGGGCTAGGCCCTGCGCCGCGGCAAGGGTAGTGATGGCGCCATCGATGTCCCGGGCACCCAGCCGGCGCCCCAGGATGCTGGCCATGCCGATGCCCACCATGGTGGTCAGCGCGACCAGCAGCATCGAGATGGGAAAGACCAGGGTCACCGCGCTGAGGGCATCGGCGCCCACAAAGGCACCCAGCAACATGGCGTCGGCCACGGTCAGCAGGCCGCTGATCATGGTCACCAGCACGATGGGCGCACTGGTTCGAATAAAGACCGATTGGATCGATCCATGCAGAAATGAATTGGTCGGCCTGGATGCCGACGCGGTTGGCTCGCGCATCAAAAAACTCCCGTCATGGGCAAGTCGGAAGATCTTGATGGGGGCTCGCATTGCCATCGCTCCAACTGCCCCGGGGGGAAATGGCGATAAGCTCAGTCTCGATCAGGGACTTAACCACTGGCGAAAACGCCATGCGAGCGGCGGGCCACCCTGTGAGCCCGGCGCTGTGTCTAGGGGCGGGCAGTGAGACTGTCAAGCACGCCGGGCGCGGCGAGAGCGCCTGGACCAATGGCATCGGCGCGACCCGGGGCATTGGGCTGCTGCAAGAGATCGGCCAGCACATCAAACACCAGACGGATGCGCCGGGCGGTATGCAGCTCGCGGTGGGTGGTGAGCCAGAACGGCACGGTGATGGGGGTAAAGCCGGCGATATCGAGCCGCTCGACCCCAGGCCAGTGGCTGACAAAATCCTCTGGCGCCACGCCGACCCCGATGCCCAGCGCCACCAGTTCGCCCATGGCGATACCGCTATTGGTGGAGACCGGGAAATTGCCTCGATCGAGCGTCAAGCCCGCATGGTTGAGGGTCGCGATCAGGCGATCGACCGGATCAAAACCCACGAACGGCAAGCGCGCCAGATCGCTGACCGACCGGGGGCGCCCTTCGCGGCGCAGCAGGGAGCCCGAGGCAACCAGCACCGCGCGGGTTTCGCGCACCAGACGGGCGATCAGGTCGGGATCCTGCGGGCGCACATGGCGAATGGCGATATCGGCCTCTCGGTCCTGCAGATTGCGCACATCATTGGCCGAGAGGATCTCGATCTCGAGCGCCGGCGCCACGCGGCGCAGATGCTGCACGGCGCGCGGCAGGAAGAATGCCGACAGCATATCGCTGGCGGTCAGGCTCACCCGGCCGGCAATGTCCTGGGATTGCCCGCTGGCCCGCAGCGACAGCCGGCTGGCCACCGCGCCCATCTCGCGCACATGCGCGCCCAGTTCCTGACCGGCGCCAGTCAGCACCAGCCCCCGACCGACCCGCTCAAACAACGTGACGCCCAGCGCTTGTTCGAGCAGCATGATCTGGCGCCCGATGGTGGGTTGGGTCAGCCCCAACGCCCGCGCAGCGCCGGCCTGCGAGCCCTCTTCGAGCACGGCAAGGAAAGAGCGAACCTGATTCCAGTCAAAGGTGACGGCCTGCCAATTCATGCATTTTTCTATACATCGTAGAGGAATTTTTGCAATTGGCTATCGCTGAATTTATAGACAGGTTGGGGCAAAGGAGCCCTGTCATGAATGCCGATCCGACCCACCTGCCCCAGATCTTGCCCACGAAGCCAGCGCCGTCGGCTGCCACACGACGCGATCGGGCGCAGGGCCGACTGGTCTGGTTGCTGCTGGGGCTGACGCTCGTGCCCGCTTTGGCCGGGATGGTCCGGCTGTTCTCGCTAGCGACCGGGGTTAGCCTGCTGCCCGGCAGCGAGCGTTTCTTTGCGGCGCCGGTGCCGGTCACCATCCATATCATCGGCTCGCTGCTGTTTTTGGGCGGTGGCGCCTTCCAATTCGTCGATGCGCTGCGCCGCCGCTATCCGCGCTGGCACAAGATGGGCGGCCGCGTGTTCGTCGGGGCCGGATTGGCGTCAGCGCTCAGCGGTCTGTGGATGAACCAGTTTTATGCGCTGCCGGCCCATGATGGCGTCGCACTTTACCTGATGCGACTGGCCTTTGGCGCGGGCATGGCGGCGCTGCTGCTGGCCGGCCTTGTCAGGGCCATGCAACGCCGCTTCCCGGCCCATCGCGGTCACATGCTGCGGTCCTATGCCATTGGCATGGGCGCGGGCACCCAGGTGCTGACGACGATCCCGCTGGCCATGCTGGGCTTGGCGGACGAACCTGGCCCCCGCGCCGTCGCCATGGGGGCGGGCTGGATCATCAATCTGCTGGTGGTTGAGTTGATCCTCAGGCGCCACCAGCGTCGCCCGGCGCCTGTCGGGGCCATGGCATGAGATGGGGCGGCCGGCCGCCCAGGCCGACGCTTCTCGCCGCCGCTCACTTCCAATAGGCCCACATGATGGCCAGGTTGACGGCGGGGACGAGATAGACCCAGAACCGCATCGGCACAAAAAAGAAGCTGCCGGTGCGATCAACGCCAAAGGCGACGCCGGTCTGCTGATCGACCAGTGTGCGATAGGTCATGCGGCGAATGAGCCTGTCGAGACCCCAGATCACCGCGCTGGCGACGAGGCTCCCCACCAGCACCACCCCGATGGCCTGTAGCGGCGCATCGCCCATGGTTTTGGTCGTATTGTACATCGACGCTACGATTGGCAGCCAAACCAGCGCCACCAGAAATCCCCAGCCGCTCCAGATCAAAATCATCTTGCCCTCCTGCATCGGGCACCGCGCCCGTTGATGACAGGACCCTAGGCAAAGCTCGGGCCTGTCGCTGTTTCACCGGGAACATGGGGGCGGCGCGCATTGCTGCCTTGGTATGGGATCAGACTTTTTGCGGGCAGCAGGAGCGCAAAGCGTCCGCCATCAGCACCGCATTTCCCCCTCCATTGGCGGGCCGGAATGCCTCACGCCAGGGGCGCTGGCGCAGGGGCAATAGCCCGGTATAGGATCGGCTGACCCCGCGGGACGCAGGTGGTTTTGCAGGGAGGGCAAGTATGGCTGTTCGTGTCGATCTCAATATCTCGCTGGATGGTTTCGCGACGACGACAGACCAGACACCCGAGAGCCCGTTTGGTGAGGACTGGCCGCGGCTGGTGGGCGCCTATGCGGCGACGCGGACCTTTCGCGAGCGTGTGTTCAAGGACACCTCGGGCGCCGGGACCACCGGGCTGGACGATCACTATGCCAGGGCCTATTTCGCCGGCATCGGCGCCGAAATCATGGGCGCCGGCATGTTCGGCCTGCACAATTTTCCCGATGATCCCGATTGGCAGGGCTGGTGGGGCGACGAACCGCCGTTTCACTACCCGGTCTTTGTGCTGACGCATCGGCGGCGTGGCAGCATCGAAATGGCCGACGGCACCTCGTTCCACTTCATCGAGACCTCGATCGAAGATGCGCTCGAACGGGCGACAGCGGTCGCAAACGGCAAGGATGTACGGATCGGCGGTGGCCCCAGCGTGGCGCGCGCCTATCTCAAGGCGGGCCTGGTGGACCAGTTGCATGTCGCCATTGCGCCCATCCTGCTCGGCCAGGGCATTCGCCTGTGGGATGAGTTGCGCGGCTTTGAAGCCGGATACACGGTGACGTCGGAAACCGCAGAGAGCGGCACCATCCACCTTACCTACAAACGTTAGAAGAACCGATGCCGAGTGGCGGACAGCGTGCCCGCTGCTACGCCAGCGGTGTTGCGACCGGCGTGCCGGTGACCGGATCGGGATAGACCAGGCAATTGAGGCCATAGACGGCCTGCAGCAGGTCGGGCGTCACCACATCGGCCGGCTTGCCATCGGCCACGATGCGCCCGGCGTGCATGACCACTAGACGATCGCCATAGCGCGCGGCCTGGGCGATATCGTGCAGCACCACAATGCTGGTGCGCCCCGCATCGTGCAACTGGCGCACCAGTTCCATGGTCTCCATCTGGTGGCGGATATCGAGGAAGGTTGTCGGCTCGTCGAGCATGACATAGGGCGTGTCCTGCGCCAGGGCCATGGCGATAAAGGCGCGCTGGCGCTGCCCGCCCGACAGCTCAGCCACGCTTTTGTGGCGCAGATCGTCCAGCCCGGTGGTGGCAATGGCGGCGTCGACCAGTTCGAGATCGCGCGGCGAGGCCAGCCCGAGCAGGGACTGATGCGGCGCACGGCCATAGCCCACCAGTTGCTGGACAGTGATGGCCGTCGGCACGATGGGACTTTGCGGCAGATAGGCAATGGCGCGGGCCACCCGCTTGGGATCGCTGGCCAGCACGTCGAGCGCATCGACATGGATGCTGCCGCGCCGCGGCCTCAGCAGCCGGCCAATGGTTTTGAGCAAGGTGGACTTGCCACAGCCATTGGGCCCGATCAGCACGGTAACTTCGCCGGTATTGATGGTCAGGTCGATATCGGAAACGATGGCCCTATCGCGGCCATAGCCAGCGGTCACGCCGGCAATCGAAATGCTCATGACCCGGTCTCCGCCTCGGTGGTCAGCATGATATAGACAAAGAACGGCGCCCCGATCAGCGCGGCCAGAATGCCCGCCGAGACTTCTATAGGCGGCGCGATGGCCCGGCCGATGCCATCGGCCAGCACCACCAGTAACATGCCCACCAGCGCCGCCACGGGCAGCATCAGCCGATGCGAGCCCCCCGCCAGCCGTCGTGCGATATGGGGCGCCATCAGGCCGATAAAGCCCATGACCCCCACCACAGCCACGCTGACACTGGCGAGAAGTGTCGCCACCACGAGCAGCACGATGCGCTGGCGCGGCACGTTGAGCCCCAGCCCGGTCGCCGTCCCCTCGCCCAGCGCAATAAGGTCGAGCCGGAACGAGAGCAGCAGCGCCACAAGGCTCAGCCCCACCAGAGGAAGCCAGGCGATATCGACCTGGGCCCAGGTCCGGCCCCATAGCGAGCCGGTCAGCCAGATCAGCGGCGCCGAGCTTTCGCTGTCATTGGCAGTGATGAGCAGATAATCCACCCCCGCCTCGAACACGAAGCCGACGGCAACGCCCACCAGCGCCAGATGGATGGCCGAAAGCCGGCGATAGTGACCCACAACGATGATGAAGGCGGCCGCGCTCAAGCCGCCGACACAGGCCGCCAGCGGCATCCAGGTCTGCGGGACAGCGGGAAAGAACAGCACGAGCCCCAGGGCAAACAGCGCCGCGCCGGCATTGATGCCGATGATATTGGGGCTGGCCAGCGGATTGCGGATCACCGCCTGGATGATGGCCCCCGACAGCGCGAGCGCCCCACCGGCCAGCAGCGCCAGCACCATGCGCGGCAGGCGCGAGCGCATGATGATGTAACTCTGCTTGTCGCCATCGAGATTGAACAGCGTGTTGATGATGACATGAACCGGAATATCCACCGCGCCCACGCCCAGGCTCCACAGCGAGGCCGCAATGACCAGCGCGCTCAGGACCGCGATGAGCAGCAGGGCGCGGCGGCGGGCGTGGTGGGAACCGAACGTTGTCGCGGTCATGCCATGCTCCGCGTGCGCAGCGTTGCATAAAGGAAATAGGGCGCCCCGATCAGCGCGCAGACGATGCCCAGCGGGGTTTCATAGGGAAAGCGCACCAGCTTGGAAATCACATCGGCGGCCAGCACCAGCCCGGCCCCGCCCAGCGCCACCACCGGCACCAGCACGCGGTGATCGGCACCAAACCAGCGCCGGCACAGATGCGGCATGACAAGGCCGACGAACATCACCGGCCCAGCGGCCGCGACGCTGGCGCCGGTCAATATCGCGGCCAGCAGCGCGCCGGCAAAGCGCCGGCGACGCGGATCGACTCCCAGGCCCTGCGAGGCACCATCGCCCAGGGCCAGGATGTTGAAGCTATGCGCCATGGCCACGCTGGCAGCCAGACCGCCGAGCGCCCACAGCGCCAACGGCAGCGCCTGATCGAACCGGGCAGCGGAAATATCGGCCGCCGTCCACGTCAGCATGGCGCGCGCCAGATTGTCTTCAAGCGTGAAGGTGAAGCGGACCAGGGCATAGCTGAAGGCGCCTACGGTGACACCGGCCAGGATCAGCCGCATGGAATCAAGCCGCCCGCCCAGCCCACCGGCAATTGCGAAGGTGACCATGCCGGCCACGATCGCCCCGCCGATGGCCATCACGCCCGGATTGACGCCGACCAGCCCGGGCAGCACCAGCCCCAGGGCAACGCCGAGCGCTGCGCCCTGATTGATGCCCAGCACCGATTCGGAGGCCAGGGGATTGCGCGTCACTGCCTGGAGGGCCAGGCCAGCCAGCGCCAGATTGACCCCGATCAGCGCGGCGATCAGCGTGCGCGGCAACCGCAGATCAACAACGGCTGAATGCGCCAAGCTCCCGTCGTCGACCAGCAAAAGCTGCACGACATTGCCAAGGCCCACATCGCCGCGCGGTCCAATGGCCAGCGACAGCAGTGCACACAGGAGCACCGCTGCCGCAAGAATCACCAGACGCAGTACGACAGGCAACTCAGGGCTTCAGCTGTTTGACGATATTGACCAGGTCGGCGCCGCTCTGCTCAGAAGCCAGAACCCCGCGCAGGCGCGACCACTCATGCGCCTTGATATCGAAGACATGACCCGCCTTGACCGCTTCGATGCTGTCATAGATGGGCTGGCCAACCCAGCTGTCCATCAGCCCGGGATCGGCATATTTGCCGCGAATGATGATCTGCGGATTGATTTCGGAAAGCTGCTCAAGCGAGGTCTGCACGATAGCTTCTTCATAGGTGTGCCCGTCCGGCGTGGGCATGTTGCTCGTAAAGCCGAACCACTTGAGCAGCGAGCCGTTGTAGCTCACCGGCGAATGCAGATAGATGCCTTCGCCATTATCGATCAGGAACTGCGCCGACAGCGCCGATACATCGCCGATCTCGGCCTTGTAGGCGGCCATGGTCGCTTCATGCTGCTTGAGGCGCTCGGCCATTTCCGGCCCCTTGCCGATGGCGTCAGCGATGGTCTGGGCCGCCGCCATGGCGGTTTCATACGTGCCGGTGAGGCTATCGAAGGCGATCGTCGGAGCGATCTCGCTCAGCGCGCCATAAATGGCCTCGTGCCGGCTGGTATCGGCAATGATCAGATCAGGCTGCAGCGAAGCGATTACCTCAAGGCTGGGCGACTTGCGCGTGCCTACCGAGGTCCAGTCATCCCCAATGACGGCTGTATAGGCCGGGATGATGGAATCGCGCTTGTCGTCATCGGCAATGCCCACCGGCGCCACGCCGACAGCGGCCAGGCTATCGACGAAACTGTATTCGAGCACGACGATGCGCTTGGGCGCATCGGGCACGCTGGTCGTGCCCAGATCATGGGCAATATCGATCGCCTGCGCCGGCACGGCGACAAGCATCATCGCGCCGGCAAATGCGGCGGAAAACAGTTTGCGGATCATGGTTTGCTCTCGACAGGACTGCGGCAATGCGCGGGTATTGCCCGAGGTATAACCCGAAAACATGACTTGTCAACTCACCTTATGCAGCGCCCTGCAGACGGCTCCACCGGCCGAATGCCAACGCCACACCGAACTAAACACCGATGCAGGGCAAAGCAGCATTGACGCGGGTTTCTTTCATCGGTACTTGCCGATGAAGTCCCGAGCGCCCATCTTGGGTCTTACCCATTCCCTGCCTCAACCAATCG
>JAHJOS010000241.1 GCA_018820005.1 Alphaproteobacteria bacterium
AAGCACCAGCCAAGCAATTGTGGATTGCCGAGCAGGACGGCGCCATCGTGGGGTCGATCTTCGTCATGCCATCCGATGGGCTGCCAGGCTCGGCGCAGTTGCGGATGCTCTACGTCGAACCGGCCGCGCGCGGTCAGGGCGTGGGCGCCGCCCTTGTCGCCCAGGCGGTCGGCTTTGCCCGCCAAGAGGGCTATCAGCGGGTGCGCCTATGGACACACACCAACCAGACATCAGCGCGCAAGCTCTATGCAGCAGCCGGCTTCCAGATCGTAGAGACCATGCCCGAACACAACTTCGGCAAGGATCTCGATGGTGAGATCTGGGAATTGGCGCTCTAGGCGAGGCGATCAGTAGCCGCGCGTGCGGTCAACTACGTTGATCAACGGCCTACCGGCCTCGTGGTCGCGAATGATCTGGCTGAAATAGCGCACGCCCGTGCTTTCGTTACTGATCGCGGCGATATGGGGGGTGATGTAGCAGTTTTCGATATCCCAGAGCGGGCTGTTCACCGGCAGCGGTTCGGTCTCGAACACATCAAGGCTTGCTGCACCCAAGGTGCCGTCGTTCAGCGCGCTGGCGATATTGGTCTCGCGCTGGTGGCCGCCGCGCGCAGCATTGATGATGACGGGGCCGCCATCGAGCTTGCGACGCAACTTGCCGAAGGTTTCCGTATTGAGGATGCCCGTGGTTTCGGGCGTCAGCGGCAGCAGGTTTACGAGGATGTCGGTGCCGGCCAGAAAGCTGTCGAAAGCCTCTGCTCCCGCAAAGCCCTCCACACCCTCGATGGCTTTGGGGGTGCGGCTCCAGCTGCGCAACGCAAAGCCAAGTGGCAGCAGGCGCCTGGCTGCATCCTGCCCGAGCACCCCCATGCCCATGATGCCGACTGTTGTTTCACTGGCTGCCGGCGGATAGAGCTGGGTCCAGCGCCGCGCCTTCTGGTCGGCGCGGAACCGGGTGTAGAGCCGGTGATGCATGGTCACATGCGCCACCACGTAATCGCTCATGCGCTGGCTGAGATCGGTATCCACGAAGCGCACGATCGGGGCATCGGGCAACGCAGGGTGCTTGAGCAGGGCATCCACACCGGCGCCCAGTGACAAAATGGCCTTGAGCCCGGTCAGTCCGTCAAAGGCATCCGCCTTGGGCTTCCACACAAAGATGTAACGCACATCGTCGGGGTTGAAGGCTTCGCCCCGCTGCACCACCCGATAGCCGCCCAGCGCCGCCCGCAGCTTGGCCGTCCAGCTGGCTTCATCGACATCGGACAGGTGCATCAGCAGCATGGGGCGTCTCCTCAAACACAAAGAGCCGCGCCATATCGGGGCGCGGCTCTGAAATCAGTTCGGACGGCGAACGGTCTTACTGTGCCGTTGCCGCCGGTGCGGTTTCGCTGCCAGCAGCAGGCGCAGCCTCGGTGGTTGCGGCCGGAGCCGTTTCCGTGGTCGCGGCCGGAGCCGCTTCAGCGGCGGGCGCAGGCGTTGCAGCAGGTGCCGGTTCAGCGGCAGGCGCTACGGCCGCGGGGGCGGCTGCGTCTGTAGTTGCCGGTGCGGCCTCTGCGGGGGCGGCAGCTGGTGCGGCAGCGTCGGCGGCGGGAGTCGCTGCGGCGTCGGCGGCCGGGGCTGCTTCTGGTGTCGGGAACGGCACCGGATTCGACGACAACGTCTGCAGATAGGCCAGAATATCGGCACGCTCTTCAGCAGTGCGGATACCGGCAAAACTCATCTTGGTGCCTTTGACGTAAGCGCTTGGCTTGGTCAGGAAGGCGTTCAGGTTCTCATAGCTCCAGACGTCGCCATTGGCATTGTGCTCTTTCATGCCGTCCGAATAGGCAAAGTCAGAAATGCCGCCTTCAGGGCGACCGACCACGCCGTACAGGTGCGGACCCTGCTTGCTGGGCTCACCTTCGCCGAAGTTGTGGCAGGACTGGCACTTTTTGACGTCATTGGCGCCCTTGGCCGGATCGGCACTGGCCAGCAGTACGGCCAGAGGAACTTCGACGGGCGCATCTGCCGGCGCACCAGCTTCCGCCACCTCGGGCTCAGGCAGGGCATAGCCCGGGCCGCGACCTTCGATGGGGTGATACACAGCCTCGGCAACAAAGCCGACACCCATGACAAACAGTAGAGTGCCCAGAACGGCGCCCATGATCTTGTTTAGTTCGAACGAATCCATTTGGTCTCTCTGCCAGTCCATCCCGAGCGGACGATAGTCGAATGCCGCCCAACTTTCGATTCCCCAAACGGAAAATCGCCTCAACAGCGGTGCACGACGCGCGCGGAAGATAGTCGCAAGGCCGGGATGGCGCAACCGTGCAAACCTGCACTGCGACAATTCCCCCACAGCGGTGCTGCACAGCGCTACGGCCAGCCTGAATTGACTCCGCCCCGGGCGGGGTTCAAAAGCCTTTTCGCCTACCACGAATGGACGCAAGATGACCCACAAGATTGCCTTTCAGGGCGAAGCCGGCGCTTTCAGCAACGCCGCCGCCGCCAATGTCTTCCCCGGCCAGGACATGATTGGCTGCGTCACCTTTGAGGAAACCATTGCCGCGGTGCAGTCAGGACGCGCTGATTTTGCCGTCGTGCCTGTTGAAAATTCGCTTTATGGCCGCATCACCGATATCCATCACCTGCTTCCCGAGAGCGGGCTGTTCATCATTGGCGAGACCTTCCTGCGCGTGGAAATGACGTTGCTCGGTGTGCCCGGTGCCACGCTGGGCGATATCAAGGCCGTGCAGTCGCTTTCGGTAGCACTGGGCCAGTGCCGCAAGTTTATTGCCGACAATGGCTTTCGCACCATCAATGCTGTTGATACTGCCGGCTCGGCGCGCGAAGTCGCCGAAAAGGGCGATCGATCGGTTGCCGCCATCGCCTCGCGTCTTGCCGGACAGATCTATGGGCTTGAGGTCCTGGCGTCCAATATTGAGGACGCTGCCCACAACACCACGCGCTTCCTGGTGCTCTCGCGCGAAGAAAAGCAGGCACCCCAGCAGGGCCGGGTCAAGACGACCTTCGTGTTCCGCGTCCGCAACGTGCCCGCCGCGCTGTACAAGGCCATGGGCGGCTTTGCCACCAATGGCATCAACATGACCAAGCTGGAAAGCTACATGGTGGGGGGCAATTTCACGGCCACCCAATTTTACGCCGATATCGAGGGACACCCCTCAGACCCAGGCGTCATCCATGCCTTTGAGGAACTCGACTTCTTTACCGATTACGTGCGTGTTCTGGGCGTCTATCCGGCTGCCGAGGGCCAATAGGGGAAGCA
>JAHJOS010000242.1 GCA_018820005.1 Alphaproteobacteria bacterium
CCTGCGCCGCGCCCGCCAGTTGGCGGGCCTTGACCGGCCGCAGGCCGTTGCGGCGCAGTAAAGCCCCCTGCCCCTCCCCCTGCTTTGCGCGGGAGGGGCAGATCATATCGTTGGCCCCTGCCCGTTCACGTCGATTGCGGATGCAGCGCCTTGTTCTCGGCCCGAATGCGGACCCACAGCACCAGGCCGTTGAGCAGCGAAAAGATAAGGGCGAACCAGCTCAGCCCGAAAACCAGCGGCAAAACGGCAATCTCGCCGACCACCACCACATAGTTGGGGTGTGACATGAATCGGTACGGTCCCCGGGCCACCAGCGGCGCCCCAGGCAGCACGATGATGCGCGTGGTCCAGCGCGGCCCCAGCGTGCCCAGCACCCAGATGCGCAGACCCTGCAGTCCGACAAATACCACCAGCCAGGCGGTATCGATGGATCGGTTCCATGCCAGCAGCCACAGGCCGATCAGCCAGGCTGTGTGCAGTGCCACAATCAGCACATAGTGACCGGGGGCGTGTTCGACCGCGCCCTGGGCCAGCAGACGACTTGTATTATGCCGAGCCAGCGCCAGCTCGCCCAGACGCTCGGCGGTCACAAGCGCCAACAACAGGATGGACCAGATCATGCAACCGCCTTGAGCGAAACGCAGCAGGTCGAGAACCCCGGACCCATGGCCGTCAGCAGCGAGCGCCCGGGCAGGCCAGCGCGACGCACCCGGTCGAGCACGAACAGCACGGTGGGGGCCGACATATTGCCGTAGTCGTGCAGCACGTCGCGCTCCACATCGAGCGCGCCCTGCCCCAGGTCCAGCGCCCGCTCCAGTGCTTCGACCACCTTGGTGCCGCCCGGATGGCAAACGAAGCGGTCGATCTGACTACGTTCAAGGCCATTGCGCGTGAGAATGCCATCAACTGCAGGACCCATTTCTGCCTCGGCGAACGGCGGGATGGACCGGTCAAAGATCACGCCAAAGCCCTGCGGATCGACGCTCCAGCCCATGATGTCGAGCGTATCGGGCCAGGTGTGCTGACCTGCTGCCTCTACGTCGGCCAGTCCACCCTCGCCGGCGCGCAGGATGCAGGCAGCAGCGCCATCGCCAAACAGCGCGGTCGCCACCACATTGGCCTTGGTCATTTCATCAAGCCGGAACGCCAGCGTACAGAGCTCGACGGCAACCACCAGCACATTGGTGCCGGGGCGTGCCTGCGCCAGGCGCGCGCCAATAGAAAAGCCGGACACGCCACCGGCGCAACCCAGGCCAAACACCGGAACGCGCTCGATGTCCGTACGAAAGCCCATTGTGCCCGAGACCCGCGCTTCAATTGAAGGCGTGGCAATGCCGGTGGACGATACCGTCACGACCGTGTCGATGTTACTTGCTGCAAGCCCTGCCTCATCGAGCGCCTGACGAGCAGCGGAAACGAAAAGCGCGCTGGCGACATCAAGGTAGACTGCCGTGCGCTCGGGCCAGCTGCGCGGCTGGCGGAACCAGTCGATCGGGCGAGCTGCGTGGCGCTTGTGGATGCCGGCACTGTCGAACACCTTGGCCATGCGATCGAACTCACGAAAACGCGGTCCGAAGATTTCACCGGCTGCCGCAGCGACATCGCTCTGAAGCAGGATATTGTCTGGCACGGCGATGGCGGTGGAGATCAGCTGGGCAGTTAGGGGCACTATAGCGTCCTCTTTCCGGCGGAGCGCCGGCATGGCTAAACCATGAGCTTAGCGCACACACTTGCGTTGCCAATCATCACATTATTCCCATCCAGGCTTTTGCACGGGAACTGCGGACACTTGGACCAAAGCTCGATGCCTAATCGTGCATGTCGGCAGGATCACGTGAATAGAACCGCTCGAACATGGGCTTGAGAGCGGCGCCCATGGCGCCAGCCCTGGCCCCGCGGTGGCCAATTGAAATTCTGGCCCTGTCCGACGTCATGACTGGCAGCCGCTCGGTGTAGTCGCGCACCCGGTTGACCAGACGCTCTGTAATCGCCCTGGGCATGATCCCGTCGACAACGGCATCGTCGAACTCCATCACGGCCGCCGTATTGGCAATGGCCTTGGCAATCGCCCTGGCAGCATCGTCAATCCAGGCGCTGGCCAAAGGCTCCAGCGCCGCCCAGTCCCAATCGAGCGGGTTCCCGACCGGAACCTCGCGTCCAGCAGCTGCAATACGCTGCTCAAGCGCATGGATCGAGGCGATCATGTGCACGAAGTTCTGCTCGCCATTGCTGTCGGTGACCAGCATGGAACCCAGATTGGCCGAATTGCCCGTCGGCCCCTCCCACAGCTTGCCCTGCGCGATCAGCCCGGCGCCGACAAAGGTGCCGATCAGGAAATAGACCATGTTGCTTGGTCGAGGCGGCGGTTGCGCCGCCAGTTCTCCCCAGCACGCAGCATTGCCATCGTTCAGCAAGCGCACGCGCAGCCGTGTGGAACGAGTCAATTCGCCGACAAGGTCGAAATCACGCCAGTATTGCGCCAGTTCCAGCGGCGCCCCGAGGCGCCCGATATTGCGGCCGATATCTGTCGGCATTGCCACGCCTATCCCGATAACGCGGGAGCGCAGCTGTTCGGGAACCAGGCCGATCATCACCTCGACGACGCGGGTCACCTCACTCAGAATAAACTTGGCATTGGGATATGGGTAGTCGATGCGGTACTCGTGCAGCACTTGCCCCCCCATGTCGCGGATCAGCATGGTCAGGCTGCGCCAACCGATGTCGCATCCAATGCTGTAGGCACCGACGGGATCGATATAGATCGGGACCGCAGGCTGACCGCGCTGGCCACGCCTGGCCTCGCCGCGATAGACAAGGGACCGCGCCTCCAGGCCGTTGACGATCCGCGCGACGGTCTGGGCACCCAGGCCGGTTGTGCGGGCAAGCTCGGCGGCAGACACACCACCGCCAAAGGCAACCGCGCTCATAACCGCACGTTCGTTGTTCTGCCGCAGGCCCTTGACGGCCATGCGAACCGGCAATTCCTCAAACGCGCCTTTCTTCATCAAGACAGGCCTCCGGGTTGGCCATGGCCGGGCGCGACAGCGTGACGCCGGTTCAGGGGGTGGGAGCAATCGGCTACCGTCATGGTCGGGCATTGGGTGGCCAGCGCCAGACAAGCCTTCATGTCACGGCCAGACACTGCGCCCGACGAACCGCTTCGCGCCAACACATGCTCATATCTACTGAAATGCAGGAGAGCTGGCTTGTGCCGCACCAGCGCAGGACAGTCCACATCGGACGAATTCATAAGCACCTAGAGTATCCAAGACATGAAATAGGCTAATACGCGACCAGAGGAACTAATACCTAAATCTTTCTGCAATTTGCAAGCGACCGTGGTGGATCCTTCAGAACGACGGATTACAGTTCAGAGCGGTCGCAGCAACGCGCGCTCAGAAGGCGGCGCCAATTCGATAAAATGCCACACTCACATTAATTCAAAGGAAAGGCTGAACACTGATGCGTGATGAATTCCTCATGGGAATTTATTATGAGAGGGGTGAGGCTTGAGGAAAGATCATGCGCGTCGTTGTCGTCGAAGATAATTCATCCATTCTGGCAGTACTGTGCCGCATGGTGGGTCACATAAATACCGCTGCCCATGCCGACTACATCGATTGCATTGGGTTCACCGACCCTATCAAGGCCCTGACTCACCTGTCCAGCAATGGCTGTGACCTGTTGATCGTGGACTATCTCATGCCTGGCATGAATGGCGTCGAGTTGATCGAGGCCATGCGTGCCATGCCAGAACACACCCATGTCCCGGTCGTCATGGTTACCGCCGACAGCGACCGCAATCGCAGGATGGCGGCGATCACCGCTGGCGCTACCGACTTCGTCAGCAAGCCTGTGGACCCAGTAGAACTGCGGCTTCGTGTGACGAACCTGCTGGAATTGCGCCGTGCCCGCAACGCGCTGGCCATTCAAGCCGAGACCCTCACCGAACAGGTCGCGATCGCGACAAGCCATTTGCGGTTGCGCGAAGAAGAAGTGGTGTTCCGTCTGGCCAGAGCCATCGATCTGCGCGATGGCGCAACGGGTGGGCACGTCGACCGCGTCGCCCAGAGTTCGAAGATTATCGCCGAAGCCATGGGCATGGACGCCGAGTTCTGCCGCACCCTGACACTGGCGTCGCCACTGCACGACGTCGGCAAAATCGGTTTGCCCGATGCCATTCTGAACAAGCCCGGCCTGCTCACCGTTGACGAAGTCACGGTCATGCGCTCGCACACGACCATCGGCGCCGCGATCCTGGCCAAGGCGGATTCAGAACTGGTGCAGATGGCTGAATCGATCGCCATCGCGCATCACGAGCGCTGGGACGGCACTGGATACCCGCACCGGCTGGCCGGAACCGAAATCCCGATCGAGGCCCGTATTACTGCAGTCGCCGACGTGTTTGACGCCTTGTGCAGCGCGCGTTGCTATAAGCGAGCCTGGACGCTCGATGAGGCCAGGGCGGAGATCGTTCGCGGCTCTGGCAGCCAATTCGATCCCGCCTGCGTGGCGGCATTCGAGAGCCAGTGGGACCTAATTTCAAGTCAGATGACTGCAAACCAGCTGCAATCGGCTGCGTGAGGAGAAAAACATGCGCCTTTCATCCGTTCTCGTCGGCCTGCTTCTGCTGCTCCCCGGCGTGGCAATCTCGGCAGCGGCCACACTGCCCACCCCCCAGGGGCCGGTTGTCCTGACCGTAACGGGCAATATCGGCAATACCAATTCTGCGGACGGCGCCCAGTTTGACATGTCCATGCTCGATGCGCTGGCGCAGAGGACCACTGTCTCGGAGACGCCGTGGTACGAGGGCAAGCACAGCTTCAGCGGCCCGCTGATCTCAGCGCTACTCGATGCGGTCGATGCCGAGGGCACGACCCTGCAGGTCAAGGCGCTCAATGACTATTCGGCCGACCTTCCGCTCACGGACGCCACGGATTTCCCGGTCATCTTCGCGACCAGGCTTGATGACAAGGAAATGTCGGTGCGGGACAAGGGGCCGCTGTTCGTCATCTATCCGTTTGACGAATATCGCGAACTCTATGACGAGGTGCATTTCGGTCGGTCGGTATGGCAGGTCAGTGCCCTGGCGGTCCACTGAGTGTTTCGAGCCGTTTTCAATGCGCGCCGTGTAGTCTCGCGTCGGGTGGGGCTCGGCATCATCGCGCTGGCCATAGCCAGCACGGCCATTCTGCTGTCCACGATCTGGCTGTTTGCCGGTCTGCGGGATCGGCAGCAATCGGAAAGCCAGAGCGTGCGCGAAGACGCCATGTGGGCCGCATTCCAGGCTGACCGCGAGGCCACGCGTCTGGTCGAGGCGACGCTGGTTTACCGGCAGGGCGACGATCCCAAGGCGCTGCTACTGCAGTTTGATCTGCTGTATAGCCGCGTTGGCCTGCTGGGCGGCGGCCAGTATGTCACGACCTTCGGCGCTGATGCGGCAGTGGCCCAATACGCCAAGGTGGTGACCGAGGGCGTTCTGGGCCTTACCCCTGTCATCGATACGGTTTCCACAGATGCGGCCCTGTTGCCCGAAAAACTGCCGACCATTGTCGCAGCTGCCGAAACCATCCGCCAGGGGACCAGCCAGCTCCTGGTGGCGGCAAATTCGGCGACCAACGCCATGCGCGTGGCCGAGCGGACCGACGCACTGCGCACCTATTTCCAGATCGGCCTGGCCGTTGCCGCCTTGACTGTGCTTCTGGTGCTGATCGTGCTGCTGCTCGCCCGCCAGCTGGTGCATATCTCGCGCAGCGGCCGCGAGATCGAACTGCTCAGCGAGCGCAATGCCCGCAATGCCGCGGCCGCCGAGACCGCCAATCGGGCGAAATCGGCCTTCCTGGCCACCATGAGCCACGAAATCCGCACGCCACTCAATGGCATCATCGGGCTGGCGGAGGTTCTTGAAGACACCGCCCTCGATAGCGATCAGCGCGAGATGGTCGGCAATATCCGCAAATCGGGCGATATCCTGCTTGATCTGATCACAGATGTGCTCGACTTTTCCAAGCTGGAAGCCGGGGCCGTTCGGCTCGACAAGCGCAGCTTTGCGCTGGCCGACGTGCTGGAAGCGGTGCGCAGCGTCATGCAGCAGCGCGCCACTGGTTATGGGCTCGATCTGGTGCTGGACTATCCTGCCGTCAGCATCACCACCGACCCGGCCAGCTTGCGGCAGATCCTGATCAATCTGGTGGGCAATGCG
>JAHJOS010000243.1 GCA_018820005.1 Alphaproteobacteria bacterium
CATCATCAGCTGAAAGCCGCAACCAGTGCCGTCGTTGCCAGAATGACGGGCCGCATGGTGCTGCTGGGGTTGAGCGGACCATAATCGCGCGCGGCCCATTCCGACACGCCCCAGAGCAGCGCTCCTGCGCCGACCACCATCAGAACCACGGCAACCAGGAGGATGCGTTCGAGCGACAGGCCCTCCAGCAGGCGATCATATTGGTCCGAGCGAGGAATGAAGCCGTAGCGCGACGCAAAGCGTCGCCCAATAACCGCAAAGGCGATGGACTGTACGCCTACGATGACGCAGAGCGCAGCAACCAGGAAGGTGTGGATGTCAAAGGTCACGCCGCCGAGACGAACCGGGCCCGCCAGCAGCACGCCACCCACCACCAACCCCAAGCACAGCAAGGCAACCCCGGGATAGAGAAACAGCCAGCGCGGGGAGAACAGCAGCAGGAAGCGCAAGTGGCGCCAGCCATCGCGGAAGGAACGCAGATGCGGCGGCCGCGATCGGCCATCCTTGTCCAGCGTGGTGGGGACTTCGCGGATGTCCAGCTGCGCCAGCGTGGCCTTGACCACCATTTCGGAAGCGAACTCCATCCCCATGGTGCGCAACGTAAGAGCCAGCACGGCATCACGCGAAAAGCCACGCAACCCGCAGTGAAAATCCCGCACAGAGGTCTGAAAGAGCAAGCGCCCGACAAAGCTTAGTACTGGGTTGCCGATGTAGCGATGGTGCCAGGGCATGGCGCCCGGTGCGATACCGCCGGCAAAGCGATTGCCCATGACGAGATCGGCGCCGTCGCGCAATTGTTCGAGGAAGGCGTCCAGGCGAGAGAAATCATAACTGTCATCGGCATCGCCCATGATGACGAAGCGTCCTGACGCCGCTGCAATGCCTGCCGCCAGAGCCGCACCATAGCCGCGCTCGCTGACTGACACGATCCGCGCGCCGCAACGCAGGGCAATCTCGATTGAGCCATCTGTCGAGCCATTGTCGGCGATCAGCACTTCACCGGCAACACCTGTGCGGCTCAGAAACGCCTGTGCCTTGCCGATACAAACGGCCAAAGTCTCGGCCTCGTTCAGGCAAGGCATCAGAATGGTGAGCTCGAGCCCGTCAGCCAATTGTGTTCCCCGGCCCTATGGTCGATTTGTGTCGTGAATCGGCCCCGGCTGACAATGCATCATTTGCCGTGATGCAATTGGGGCAGACCCAGTCGGGCCAGAAAATTCGTCATCAGGGCCGCCTTGTCGCCTGAAATCTCGGCTTTACGGGAAGCAAACAGGCAGGCTTGGCTCTGCAGCATGACGCCATCTTCGAGCACCCGCAGGCCATTTGCCGCCAGAGTCGAGCCCGTGGTGGTGATGTCGACCACGATGTCGGCAATGCCAGAGGCCGGCGCGGCCTCGGTGGCGCCCAGGCTTTCCACGGTGCGGTATTCGGCAATGCCGGCGGCGGCAAAATGCTGACGCGTAATGGTGATGTACTTTGTAGCGATACGCATCCAGCGGCCGTGGCGGCTGCGGAAATCGGACGCAACATCGGCCAGATCGTGCATATGCGTCACATCAATCCAGGCCTCTGGAACCGCGACAACGACGTCGGCATTACCGAAACCCAACGGCTGGAGCGTCTCGACAATTTCGGGACCGCTTTCGCTGGTTTCATGGATCAGGTCTAGCCCGGTAACACCCAGATCGATACCGCCCCGAATAAGTTCGCGGGCGATCTCGGACGCGGGAAAGAACCGAACGGTGATATCGGGCATGCCGTCAATGGCGCCAAGGTAGGATCGTGCACCGCCTGGCCGGGTAATTGTCAGACCGTTGGCGGCAAACCACTCGCGGGTCAGTTCCTCGAGCCTTCCCTTGGACGGCACAGCGAGCGTGATTGTTGCATTGCTCACGGGGTAACCTCCGCTTCGAGACGATCAACCCAGACCGAACAGCCCGAGGCGGCGATAGGCGCGGTGGCGCCCAGACGTTCGAGCAGACGGTCATATTGACCGCCTGATGCCAGGATATCTCCCCGAGGACCCGTCATCTCGAACACGATGCCGGTATAATAATCGAGGCGTGGCGAGAAGCTGGCGTCAAAGCTGACGCGGCATTCGCCCAAAGCATTGAGATGCCTGCGGATAGCGCGAATAGGCGCACCGAGCATCAGGTCGTGTTCCCGGGCCAGCGCCTCGATACGCGTCAGCGCCTGCAAGGCCGGGCCGGATATGGCAAGGAAGTCGCGCAGGAGCTTAAGTGTGGCCGGCGGCACATGGGCCGCGTCGAGCGCCTGCTGCTCAAGATAGCGGTCGACGATTTCTTCGGGCGCCCGCCCCTGAGAAAGACTGAGACCACCATCCACCATCTGCGCGGTCACATCTTCGACCAGCGCGTCGCGTTCCGGCTGGGCAGCACGGGGCAGATCGGGGGCAGCCTCCAGGCGTGCCAGCAGACGCTGCAACGCCTCGGTGTGGCCAAACCGGTTGCGGATGCGGGGTCGCCAGGCGTCGGGCATGTCCGCCTGTACCAGAAGGGCCTCAAACAGGCCGACGCCGCCCAGGCGCACGTCCGGGGTAACGCCGAAAATGGAAATAGCGGCCCGCGCAAAGGTCAGTACCTGGTCGAGGGCGACGTCGCCATCGGGCTGGGCCAGAAGCTCGATCCCGGCCTGGTCGAACTCGGCTGCGCCCGTCTCTCGCTGGCGAAAGATGGGGCCAAGATAGGAGAAGGCCGCCGGTCGGCCGACGCCGTCGGCAATGTAGGTCTGGACGATGGGCAAGGTGAAATCGGGGCGAAGGCAATGCTCGGCACCGGTGGCGTCAGTGGTGAGCAGCAAGCGTCGGCCAAATTCCTCGCCCGCCAGGTCGAAATAGGCATCGGCCGAGAGCAGCAGCGGCGGGGTCGCACG
>JAHJOS010000028.1 GCA_018820005.1 Alphaproteobacteria bacterium
CCTGCAAAGCAGGACAGAGGAGACCGGTCGCAGGACCGGCCTCTTTTTCATTGCAGAACGGGCAAGTCCGGTTTAGAACAAAAACAGAACGTAGAGAGGGAGCCAGAGATGACCGAGATCATCGACTATATTGAATTTCCGTCCAGCGACCGGGCCGCGACCATGGGGTTTTTTCAGTCCGCCTTCGGCTGGGGCCAGACCAGCTATGGGCCGGACTATGACGCCGTCGAGGGCGCCGGCATCGAGGGTGGCATCGACCAGAGCGCGGAGCGGGTGGCGGCGCCCCTGGCCATTGTGCGCAGCGTCGATCTTGATGACACCGAGCGGCGCGTGCTGGCAGCCGGCGGCGTGATCACGCGGCCGCAGTTCGATTTCCCTGGTGGTCGCCGGTTTCACTTCCAGGCGCCGGGCGGCTTTGAGATGGCGGTGTGGTCTGCGCGCGAGTAGGCCATCTGTCGTTGTGCCGACGGGCGCGTCGCCTGGGCGTTAATTGGCCTGGGCGACGGTGACGGGTGCGGGATCGCGGGCCATCAAATCGTTGATCTGGGCGATGGTCTGCTGGAAGCGGGTCTTGTATTGCTGGGCCAGCACATTGTCCTTGGGCAGCTTGACGCTGAGAGGGTCAACCAGATTGCCGTTGATCAGGATTTCAAAGTGCAAGTGGGGGCCGGTGGATTGCCCCGTCGAGCCGACATAGCCAATGATCTGGCCCTGGCGCACCCGACTGCCCACGGCCAGGCCATCGGCATAGCGCGACATGTGGCCATAGGCGGTCTCATAGCCATTGACGTGCTGGATCTCGACCTTGTTGCCGTAGCCGGACTGCCATTTGTAATATTTGATTACGCCATCGCCGGCGGCGTAGATCGGGGTGCCCGAACGGGCGGCCAGATCGATGCCGGTATGCAGCTTGCGGGTGTGGAAGATGGGGTGGATGCGATAGCCGAAGCGCGAGCGCAGCGTGCCGCCGCCTTCGAGCGGGCGCCGCGTCAGGAAGCGCTTGCCGGTTTCGCCGTCGGGATCGTAAAAATCCACCACGCCGTCATCGGTGCCGAAGCGGTAGAACTGGCGTGTCGTCGACCCCAGGGTCAGGCTGACATAGAGCAGTTCGGTGTGCTTGCCGGCGTCAGGCGCGGTCTCGAGCAGCTCAATGCCATCGCCGGGGGCGATCTTTTTATTCATGTCCACGTCATAGGCAAACATGCCGATGATGCGCTCGATGGTGGCGTCATCCAGATCGTGCTTGCGACCGGTCTCCCAGATGGAGCGATAGACGCTGGGCAGGTTGGCGACATTGATCTCTTCGGTATCTTCGTCGGGAAATTCGATGAAGTCCGGCTTGATGCCGAGCACATACTGGCCGGTATCGGTGAGTGCGACAGTGGCCTCGTGCTGATAGGTGTCGTCGGCCAGCGGCTCGTAAAGGCTCAGGCGATAGGGAACCAGGCTGGTCGCCTCGCGGCTGAGCGGGCCATAAAGAATGCGCAGGCGCGTGCGGGCCGGCAGCGTGGTGGTGGGCAGCACATTGCGCAGGGCATCCATGACCAGTTGCGACTGATTGGCGGTAAAGCCGTTCTTGCCGAGCAGTTCGGGCAGGTCACTATCGTCGCGCAGGGTGAGGAAGCGTTCCGACCGCCCCAGGCCGGCTTCGGAGGCCTGGGTGGTCTTGGGCAGGACCGTCACATTCTCGGCCACGCCGGTGATCACACTGCCATCGCCCGCCAGGCCGAGATCACGAACCGTCGGGCCCAGCGACGCATAGGCGAGGGTCGGGGCACTATTGCCTACAACGGCGGTACTGGCTTCGGTCAGGCCGCGCACGAACTGGGCGGCCGACTGATCGGAGATGGCGCGCGGCGGCACGAAGGAGAGCGGCATGGCGGCAAGCTTGACCGCCACCTCGCCTTCAACTTCGGCGCCATAGACGTCGGTATTGATGTCGATGGCGTCGGCATCAACTGAAATGGGCTGGGTCGCATTCAAAATGGCGACCGGATCATAATCGGGAATGCCGTCCGACAGCGAGGTGGCGGACGTGGCCAGGGTTGCCCGGATGCGCACGAAGGGCTGGTTGCGGATCATGTCGCGGCCATCGACCGTCTCGCGGATCGAGGCCTCGATCACTTCCTGATCCGAGCGGGTCGCTGCCACGGGCCGGGTGCGCGAGGATTTTGCCGACATGTCGGTGGGGGCGATGGCTTCTGCCTTGGGGCGCGACAGCTGCAGGGCTTCGTAAGCAGTCGAGAACGTGTCCTGCCCCTGGAAGGATACGTAGAGCGCAGCGCCCATCAGCAACACACTGGTCAGGCCCGTCATCACCGTGCCGGTCAGCCAGGTGAAGCTGAGCTCGCGGCCATGGGGGATCTCGCCGTCTGTGGATTGCACGGTCAGGGCCGGGCCATCCTCAAAGCCGGTGGCCTTGAGCAGGGCGGCATGGCGATTGCGCTGCGCCGTCGTCAATGTGAGGTCCTGAGTTTAGTCCTGGAGTGCGCCCCTGACCGGGGTGCCAGGTAAGGCCTAGGGTCTGCCATCGTGCTTCCTTGGTCGCCGGTCTTGCTGGCCGACGCTTATCTGGTAAGCGCAGGTGCGCTCATGTGTCTTGCGGGCGCTGGCGCGCTCATGTGTGCGCGCGAGTCTATAATCAAACGTGGATCAATCCCAGCGCCGTATCGGGGCAAAATGCGGCGGAACTGGGAAAGCGGCGGGAACGAAGGCGTGAGGGCAGGCGCCCGGGAGGCTTTCTGGAGCCCCAACGCTGCCAAGCGATGGGATGGGCCAGGGGGCAAGAGCGGCACAAGAGCGGCAAAGGGGGGGCGGCGGTTGTATTGCGCAGAAAAAGCACCACATGGGTGTTGTGCCCGCAAAGCGCTGCAATCCCTTGTGGTTCAGTCGAGTTTTCCACACACGGAAAACCGGCCAAATCAGAAAATGACGCTTTTGTCGCTTTGAGGGGTTTACACTCAAAAGGGTCGCCCCTATAACCCGGTCATCGCTTCAGGGCGCGGCGCCAAACGGCTCCAGACACTGAGGCAAGCCTCTGAAAAGACTAAGAAATTAGAACTTTCAGAGTTTCAGAATTCGAACCATGAAGAAGCAATTCGGTTGGTTTAAAAACTGAAAAAGGGTGTTGACAGTCATAACTGACTTGAATACAACCCGGCGCACTGGACGACGTCGAGCTTGATGCTCCCACTGTTCTGGTGTTTTCTGACAGAGGCAGTTGATTGCCGGGCAACCGGTGACGATGCTGTGTTCTCTGAAG
>JAHJOS010000244.1 GCA_018820005.1 Alphaproteobacteria bacterium
ATCGCCCAATGTGGTGGGCAGGCCCACCTTTTTCAAATGCGCGACGATGCGCCCGGTGTCCTGGCTGGGCGCCAGGCCCAGTTGCGCCGAAAAGCCATGCGCGAGCACCATGCCGATCGACACGCCCTCGCCATGCAGCAGGCGGTCGGAATAGCCAGTGTCCTTTTCCAGCGCATGCCCGAAGGTGTGGCCCAGATTGAGCAGCGCCCGCACGCCCTGCTCGGTCTCGTCCTCGATGACCACGCGGGCCTTGTGGGCGCAGCAGCGGGCAATGGCCTCGCCCCGCGCCGGGCCGCCGGCAAAGATCTCGGCCTGGTGTTCTTCGAGCCAGAAGAAGAATTCCTCGTCGTCGATCAGGCCATATTTGACCACTTCGGCATAGCCGGCAGCAAACTGGCGCGGCGCCAGCGTATCGAGGGTGGAGAGATCGGCCAGCACCAGTTTTGGCTGGTGGAAGGCGCCGATCAGATTCTTGCCATGCGGGGAATTGATCCCCGTCTTGCCGCCCACCGAGCTATCCACCTGCGCCAGCAGCGATGTTGGCATCTGCACAAAACCCATGCCGCGCCGCACAATCGACGCCGCGAACCCGGCCAGATCGCCGATCACCCCGCCGCCCAGTGCAATCACGAGATCGCCGCGCTCAAGCCGCGCTGCCAACAGGCCTTCGACGGCCTGTCCCAGATAAGCCCAGGATTTGGTGGCTTCGCCCGCCGGCAGCACGATCTCGCTGTGCGCCAGCCCGGCCGCGTCCAGCGACGCCAAGAGGCGCGGCAATTGCGCCACCGCAACCGTTTCGTCGGTAATAATGCCGTAGCGCCGCCCGGGGAAGCGTTCGGCCAGGATCGCGCCGGCATCATCGAGCAGGCGAGCACCAATCAAGATGTCATAGGCGCGATCGCCCAGCGCGACATGAACGGTATGGTCAATCTGCGCCATCAGGCATCCTGCTGTTTGAAATAGGCAAGCAAGGCATCCACCACATCGGCCGCCACCACATCCTGCGGCACATCGCGGCTGATCACGGTCACATCGGCTTCCGCATAGATCGGGTAGCGCTCATCGATCAGCTTGCGCAGCGTCTCGCGCGGGTTGGCCGTCTTGAGCAGCGGCCGGTTGGAACGCCGCGAGACGCGCTCGAACAGGATGTCGATCTCCGCCTTGAGCCATACTGAAACGGCCTCGGCCTTGATCAGCCCCCGGGTTTCGACATTGACGAAAGCGCCGCCACCGGTCGCCAGCACCATGCCCTGCTGCTTGAGCACCCGAGCAATCACCCGCATTTCGCCGGCCCTGAATTCGGCTTCCCCGCGCTGCTCGAAGATCTCGGGAATGCTCATCTGAGCCGCCTTTTCGATCTCTTCGTCGCTATCGAGAAACTGCCGGTTGAGCCGTGCGGCCAGCCGTCGGCCGACCGTCGTCTTGCCCGCGCCCATCATGCCCACCAGCACGACCGGCCGGCCGCCAAGGCGCTCGGCAAGTTCCTCAGCGCGGGCCTGCCGCAATGCGAGGTCGGGTCGGGTCAAGGACGTGGCTCTCCAGATGCTGCCGCTATCAACCTGCCTCGGCCCGCGCTGTCAAGAACTTGCGCGCCGTTGCCTTATGCCTACGGAAATGAAACCATTTGCTGTCATTGTTTAGCCAATCGAACGTTATGGACGCCCATGCCCACCCTGATCCGCCTGGTCATTACGCTGCTTTTTTTGGTCGGCCTGGTCTATGTCGGCATGTTTGCGCTTGTGGCCTATGTTGAGCCCAAGCCCAAGCAGGTAACCATCCGCATTCCCACGCGCGACCTGCTGGGTGACCCTGCGGCGCCCACGCTTGGCGCTGCCACACCTGCCGCCCAGCCGGCAGCCGAAGCGGCCAAACCGTGACGGCCTCATCATGAGCGGCATTCCCGTCGTCGGCGCTTTTCTCGAGATGATGAGCGCCGAACGTGGAGCGGCCAAAAATACCATCGATGCCTATCGTCGCGACCTCACGGACTACGCCGCCTTTCTCGATCAGCGCGGCCAGCGCCTGCTCAACGCGGACCGTGAGGCGGTTACGGCCTATCTCGACAGCCTCAAGAACGAGGGGCTTTCCGCCGCCTCCAGCGCCAGGCGCCTCTCCGCTATCCGCCAGTTCCACCAGTTCCTGTGTGCCGACAATTTGCGCGGCGACGACCCTACCCGCATCGTCCCGAGCCCCAAAAGCCGGCGCTCACTCCCCAAGGTACTCTCTATCGCGGAGGTTGATCGCCTCCTGACCCTGGCCGAGGCACAGGCCAATCAGGCAAGCTCCCCCCGACAGCAGGCCGGCGCGCTGCGCCTCTACGTGCTGCTCGAACTGCTTTATGCCACCGGCATGCGCGTGTCCGAGCTGGTCAGCCTGCGCCGCGCGGCTGTCATGCGCGACACCAGTTTCATCACAGTGATCGGCAAGGGCAACAAGGAGCGGGTTGTCCCGCTCAACGACCGCGCCCGCGACGCCATCAAGGCCTATCTCAAGGCAATTGAGCCCGGCCCATTTCTGTTCCCGGCCTCAGGCGCCGATGGCTATCTGACCCGTCAGGTGTTTGCCCGCGACCTCAAGACGCTGGCCGGGCTCGCGGGCATCAGCGCGGCCCGCGTTGCCCCCCATGTGCTGCGCCATGCCTTTGCCAGCCATCTGCTGGCCGGCGGCGCCGATCTGCGCGTCGTGCAGATGCTGCTCGGCCATGCCGACATTTCCACAACCCAGATCTATACCCATGTGCTCGATGAAAAACTGCGCACGCTGGTAGAGACGCACCACCCGCTCAATCAGCCCTAGTTGGCGCCCCGACATGGTTAACAGACTGTTAGCATCACCCCCTTCTGGGGACCAATGCCGTCTCTGCGCTTGACTTGCCATTGCACCATCGTCACTTTCCGGCCACTTTAGAGCGCGACAGCAGCGACCCAGGGCATGGGGCGCAGCGAACAGACCCCCAACGGGCAGGTGGAATGCAGTCTTATCTCGATTTCGAAAAGCCGGTAGCCGATCTTGAAGGCAAGATCGCCGAGCTCAAGTCCCTTGCAGCGACCGATCAGGCCGTCAGCATCGACGAGGAGGTCAACCGCCTGTCGAGCCGCGCTGACGAAGCGCTGGTCGAAATCTACAAGCGCCTGACGCCCTGGCAGAAGACCCAGGTTGCGCGCCACCCGCAGCGCCCGCATTTTTCTGATTATGTGCGCACGCTCATCACCGAATGGCAGCCACTTGCCGGCGATCGCAAGTTTGCCGAGGATTCTGCCATTCAGGCCGGCTTTGGCCGCTTCAATGGCCAGCCTGTCGCCATTTTGGGCCAGGAAAAAGGCAATTCCACCGAATCCCGCCTCAAGCACAATTTCGGCATGGCCCGCCCAGAAGGCTACCGCAAGGCCGTCCGCATCATGGACATGGCTGATCGGTTCAATATCCCGGTCATCTCCTTTGTCGATACCGCCGGCGCCTATCCCGGCATCGGTGCCGAAGAACGCGGCCAGGCCGAGGCCATCGCGCGCTCGACCGAAAAATCGCTCGAACTGGGTGTGCCCAACCTCGCCATCATCATCGGCGAAGGTGGCTCCGGCGGCGCCATTGCCATCGCAACCGCCAATCGCGTGCTGATGCTTGAACACGCCATCTATGGCGTCATCTCGCCCGAAGCTGGCGCGACGATTTTGTTCCGCGATGCCGCCAAGGCTCAGGATATGGCCACCATCCAGAAGATCACCGCCCAGGATCTGCTTGGCTTCAAGGTTATCGACGGCATCATCGCAGAGCCTACCGGTGGCGCCCATCGGCACCCGGAAGCGGTGATGAACGCCAGCCGCGATGCCATCGCCAACTTCCTGCGCGATTTCGGTGACAAAAGCCGGCTCGAGCTGCGCGAACTGCGCCGCGAGAAGTTCATGGCGATCGGCACCAACCTCTAGGTCCCGGCCGTAACTTTTAGGTCACGGCCGTTCTGCCCCTTGCCTGTCCTGCGTTGCCCGCTGGCCACACACTTGCGTGATCGTCAGCGGCTTCCGGGCTAAATCGAGGCGTGGTAACACTTCGTTCACCAGCAATTCTCATGCTTGGGTAACCACTGGTCCCTATGGATCAGCGACTGTTCTCGCAATTGGGCCGCCCCATCGTGACCGCCACCGTTCTGCGCAACATCTGCTCTGCGATCATCCTGCTCTGGATCAGTTTCGGCCTGGTGGCTTGTGGCGGTTTTCTGCCCAAGACCAGCGACAACAGACACAATCAGCCGCTGCAAAGCAGCGTTGTCTCGGCTCTCAAGGCCATGGGCTCCTCGCCCGGCGAAGCCATGGTGGTGCGCATTTTCAAGCAGGAGCAAACCCTTGAGGTGTGGAAGCACACCAGTTCGGGCCAGTTCAAGCTGTTCAAGAGCTACCCCATCTGCGCCTTTTCCGGCGACCTCGGCCCCAAGGTCAAGGAAGGCGACCGCCAGAGCCCGGAAGGCTTCTATACGATCACGCCCGGCCTGATGAACCCGAAGTCCAATTATTACCTGGCCTTCAACACCGGCTTTCCCAACAAGTTCGATCGCGCATGGGGGCGCACCGGCTCCCAGTTGATGGTGCATGGCGACTGCTCCTCGCGCGGCTGCTACGCCATGACCGATGAGGGCATTGCCGAGATCTATGCCCTGGCCCGCGAGAGCTTCAAGGGCGGCAATTCCAGCTTCCAGCTGCAGATTTTCCCCTTCAAGATGACCCCGTCCAATCTGGCTGCCCAGACCAAGAGCCCCAACATGAGCTTTTGGAAAAACATCAAGGACGGCTATGACCTGTTCGAACTGAACAAGAAGCCGCCGGTCTGGGATGTGTGCGAACGCAAATATGTGTTCAACGTTGCCGGCGGCGGCGCGCTCAATGCCACGGGCGCCTGCCCACCCATGCCACAGAACGCCGCTCTGATTGCCAAGCAGCAGGCCGACGAGGCCGCCGTGGTCACCACCCTTGCAGCTGCCGAAACCAAGGCAGCCGAGCAGGCCGCCATCAAGGCGCGTGGAGATGCGGTATCAGGCGCTGTCGGTGGCGCTGTCTCAGGCCTGTTCGGGCTGTTCGGCGGTCAGGAAAAGGTCACGCCAGTAATGAGCGGCCTACCAGCGCCTGTCCCCTTCAAGCGCCCAGCCGGGCTTTAGCGCCCGGCCGGCAGCACGGCAAATCTCAGCAGGCCACCCGGATCTCGGCAAAGCCGCTGACGGCATCGCCTTCCGATGGCAGCACGCCGACCATGCAGGCTGTTCCCGGCAGGCCAACAGTGGCGCCTTCGGCGATGACCGTGCCATCCGATAGCGTGATGTAGCCATTGTCGATTGCCGCAATACCGACCGAACCAGTGGTGCCACACACCGGATAGCTGTCGCCAGCCGCCACCATGAAGCGCATGCCGCTGGGCAGGCAGTCTTCCCCATTGCCGGCGGCCGCAGCGTTGCTGTCCCCGCCAATGGTCGGCAGCGCAGCCGGTGAGGACGAAGCAGCCCCGCCCAGCCGCTGGTTGGCTTCCAGCAGCGCCAGCCGATTGGCAATATCGGTGAGGCTCGTGGCCGCGCCCGAGGCAGCCGCGCCGCCGGACTGCTGCTTGCCGAACAGTTCAAGGCTCACCCGGATCTGGGCGATATCGGTGGCGACGCGCTTGAGCTCGCGCTGCGTGTCGGCATAGACCCACAGTGAAACGCCCAGCGCCACTAGGCCCACTGCACCCACAGCGAGGCTCCACAGACTGGCGCCGTTCCGCCTCTGCGCTTTATCAGCAGGGATCTCGGGCTCGACCACCAACTCCACGGCTGCGGCTGCCGCTGACGGCTGCGCGGCGGGCTTGGCCGGGTCCAAGTCAATCTGATCGCGCGAAACGCCCGGAAGGGCCCATTTGTCGTCCAAAGCTCTCGCCTCCATTGCCGCCAAGGCTAGCACGATCCGCGGTTGGGATCGCTGGGGATTGCGGCCCTGATATGGTGATGCTCCATGCAGGCGCCGCATTGCTGCAGGCGACCTCAGTCCCTGCCGAAGCGCTGCTGCAGCCAGTCCACTGCAAAGGCCACAATGGCCGGCGCGTCCACCAGCACCGATGGCGCATGACCAATCAGGCCGCGCTGCCCCTGCCCGGTGGCCAGAAAATCTTCCACAACGTCCTCGAAATAATCGGCATCGAGCCCGGCGACAACCGGAATGCCGGTGTCAAATTCCTCAAACCAGCGCCACATCACCTGCCCGTCCACGACGATGGGCGTTTCATAGCGGCGGATGCGTTTGCCGGGAATATCGGCGAGATGTTCGGCATGGTGCAGCAATGTCATGGTATCGAGCGGCGCCCCGATCAGCAGCGTCTTGCCGCCGGCCGCCACCAGCTTGCCGAACGGCGACTGCGGCCCATAGCCATAGTCAAGCGCATGGTCAGCGACGAACCAGTCGGCCCGCCCACCCAACGCCGCGCAGGAGGCCCCGGGGCTGGCGCTGCGCAGGGCGCCCGGCGTGGTACGCAACAGCTCGGGAAAGGCGCCATTGTCGCGGATTGATCGCGAGCGCTGGGGATCGAACGCCGGGAGCCCATCGCGCAGCGCGGGGTTATGCAGAACGCTGTCTTCCCACTGCCAGTCGCAATAACCCAGGATCGTGCCCTCGGCCCCGACCACATCGCCCAACGCTGATATCAGCGCATCGGGCCCGCCCAGAATTGGTCCAATGGCGCGCAGTCCAGCATGAACCAGCACGCTGTTACCCTGCCCCAGACCCATGGCACGGCAGTGCGCGCTCAGCGCATCGCGCGTCCACACGACAGACTAAGCCCCGACGTAAGCGACTTTGCGCGGCTCGGCGCCCGACACGGCCATTTCACGCGCGTCATAGATAGCGCGGGCATCAACGATGGCACCGTGGTTTTCTGCCGACCAGTCCCACAGCGCCATGATTGGATTTTGCAGCGTCTTGCCCAGTTCGGTGAGCTTGTATTCCACCCGTGGCGGCACTTCGGGATAGATGGTGCGGGTCACCAGCCCATCGCGCTCCAGATTGCGCAGTGTCAGCGTCAGCATGCGCTGGCTGACGCCATTGATCATGCGCTTGAGTTCGTTGAAACGCAGCGTGCCCTGATTGCCCAATATGCCCACCACCATGACGCTCCATTTGTCGCCGATGCGGTTGAGCACGTCGGACATGGCGGTGCAGTTGGAGGATTTGGAGGTATCTTGCAGGGACATGGTACGGCCTTTGAATGCTATTGTTAGGCACAAATATAGCCGTAGTTACCTTCTGTGCCTAGCCCACCCCTGTCACACTGTCTTGATGGCGCCCAAAAACTCCCTGCCGCGCAAAATGTTCCAGCGGCGCGCCGGGGAATTGACAGGCCTCCAGCCCATGCTGTCTGTGTGTCGCCAACCACAATAAGCCGTCCGAGGAGACACCATGACCGACCGCATTGCCCAGCTTGCCGCAGACATGACCCTTGAGGAAAAGGTCTCCATCCTGTCGGGCGAAGATTTCTGGTCCGTGCCGGCGGTAGAACGGCTGGGCATCGGCAAGCTGCGCGTCACCGACGGCCCCAATGGCGCGCGCGGCGGCGGCTCGCTGATCGGCGGGGTCAAGTCGGCCAGCTTCCCGGTCGGCATCGCGCTGGGCGCCACCTGGAACACCGG